>CAMJRV010000483.1 GCA_946408315.1 uncultured Bacillota bacterium
GCTACGATTTCACCTGGGAGCTCATCTCTCTCTTTGCCCGAATCGCAGCGACGGTGGGGATTGAAGTTGCGGCTGCACTTTTGTTCGGCTTCCGGGCCAGGCGGCAGCTCTTCATCATTCTTGTGACGAACCTGGCAACCCAGTCTGTCCTGAATATCCTGCTGAATATCGCGAATTACCAGTACGGCGGTCTGGCGTTCGTGTTCAACTATGTGTGGATGGAGCTGCTGGTCATTGTGATCGAGGCGGCTGTCTATTCCGTCTGGCTGAGGCGGTGCTGCGGTGAAAAAGCCGTCAGCAAGGGATTTATAACGCTGTACGCGGTGGCCGCAAATCTGATCTCCTTCGCCGTCGGCATCTGGATCGCGCAAGCCGTGCCGGGAATCTTTTAGCGAAGTGCGCAAAAAAAGAGGCAGGGAAATCGGGATATTGCAATTCCGATTTCCCTGCCTCTCGCTGTTTAGGGAGTTGGTTTTGGTTCTATGCATTCTTAGTATTTTATGAACTTGGAACCGGGAACGCCGCAGATGCTGCATTTCTCGGGAACTGATTTTTCAATGTTGCCGCATACAGGGCAGAGATAGTAGAAGACCTCTTCCGTCTGGTCGATGTTTTCCAGAGCTTCGCTGTAAAGTCTGGCGTGAACCTCTTCCGCCTTCATGGCAAATGTAAACACGGTGACAGCCGCCTTGTTTCCTTCCGCTTCGGCATCCTTGATAAAATCAGGATACATGGACTTGTATTCGTGGGTTTCACCTGCGACGGCATCCTTTAAATTCTCAGATGTTGCGCCGATCTTTCCCGCAACCTCGAATTCCTTAAGCGCATGCAGAGTTTCCGCGTCGGAAGCTGCTCTGAACAGCTTGGCTGCGTTGGTCTTACCTTCTGCTTCCGCTTTCTTTGCATAAGCGGTATACTTTCTGTTTGCCTGAGATTCTCCTGCAAAAGCTTCCATTAAATTGTTCAGTGTTTTTTCCATTTCAAGTTACCTCCTAAGTAATACTTAATAATTTTAACTGATTTATATAAGCCTGAACCGATATTCTGTACCGTCAGGTTTACCGCTGGAATCATGTTCTTTTGGGTCAATGCTTCTTTTCGGAACATGCCGGGCAGGTTCCTTTGAAGTAAACGTTTTTGTCGTTGACGTCAAAATCTTGCAAGTCTCTTGTCGTCAGAGAGTCGATATCCACATTGAAGTCGTAGATCGCTCCGCAGGACTCGCATTTAAAGTGGCCGTGGTCTTGTGTTTTGATATCGTAGCGGATTTCATTGTCCTCGATATTGATCATGCGAACCAGACCCGCATCGACCAGCGCGTTCAGCGTGCTGTAGACGGTCGTCTTCGACAGGGTTGGAATTTCCTCGCGGAGACCCGCGTAAATCTGTTCCGCCGTCGGATGAATCAGATGGCTTGACAGATACTCCATGACCTTCATTCTTTGATAGGAAAGGCGGATGTTCTTTTTCTTCGATTCTTCGATCAAATCATCATAGGATACTGTCATCTCTCTTACCTCCTTTATAGAAAAAGGCTAAAATCTGTAATCACATCAGTATTGTAATCAATACAGTTTATATTATACCTTGATATCGGAGGATTAAACATGGATTTTAAAATAAAAGAAAAAAATTCGGCTCTGGCGTTTGCACAGCAAACAGGACTAGGTGCAAAAAACCCCTGCATCGTTGTTGCAGGGGCTGCGGAAAGCTGTTACGAATTCAGAAAATCAAGAAAGTCGGAAAAGTCGTCGAAATCGCTTTGAATGAACTCATACAGGATCGGTTCCTTGAACTCGTACTTTTCCGTGGGGATGATGCAGGCGCTGACCTCGCTTCTGCTCAAGGTCTTTTCGATCTCATGGATATCGTTGAGGCTGTAGGCCGCGATGATGAGCTGGCCGAAGTCCGTGACATAGTAGAGTCCGCGAATGTCCTCGTTCAGCCGAAACACCTTTCTGTTCACATGATTGTTGTTCTTGTTGAACTCCAGATAAAGGCGGCCGTTTTCGTGTATCGTCTGCATGGTACTGGCGGACAGGCTGGAAAAGCGCTTCAGAAAGTCTTCCGGCTCCGTCAGGATTTCATAGACGGTGATGAATTCGGGATGATTGAGCATCATGGCGGCTTCCGCCGGAGTAACGAAGAAAGCGGACCGCTTCTTCGTAGCGGATACCTTTCCCTCCTCCAGATAGATTTCGGAAACGATCAGCTTGTATTTCCCGTCGTATTCGATGAGCGATTCGCAGAGAAAGGAGCGCCCGTTTTCATCGATAAACTCCTCAATGCTGTTTTTGCAAAGCGTGGCTGGCTCCTCTTCGGGAAGGATGTCGAGGGCCAGACCCTCGGCGGCCAGATAGGCGGCCGCTTCCATATCCCTTCCGAAGACCCGCATGAGGAAATAATTGATCAGTTGATAATCCGAAACGATAGGTGTGCACAATTTATCGATCAGGATTTCGCCTTCACTCTCCGTCAGGGTAACCGGCGTTTCCAGCAGAAAGCTGTACTCGTTCTTCCCTTCCGGAAGCGGTATGGAGAGCGTCTTGTTCATCTCGACATATTTCTGAACCAGATGCAAGGCTTCCCGCTCATTGATATCGACCTTGTTTCCACCCAGCCCTCCGATGAGCGCCTGTTCCATGATGGACAAGGATTCCGAATCGCTGCCGAGGAGGCTTTTGTAGGTTTCAAAACCGTATTCCTCCGCGTCAAAATAAAAAAACTGATGAAAATCCGATACAAATTCCGTATTGGATAATTCCCAGTGAATGTACAGGCCGACTACCCCCATGAGTCTGGTATCTGTTATGAAGCCGGAAAGAAATTTCTTGCGATTGCGGCTGATCGCCTCGGCCGCTCCTCCCTTGATGACGGTAAATTTTCTTTCTGTCAATGAATGTTCCTCCTCAATCCCCCTAAAAGCGGACATGTCACTTCCCGCCGGATAAAAAATCCTCTGTAGGTTAAGTATACCCATTGACATTTAAAAAATCAAGGGTTATAATATCTCTCATGTAAAACTAAATAATACCTTATCAAGAGCGGCTGAGGGAATAGGCCCTGTGAAGCCCAGCAACCTGTGCATCCATGAAGATGGATCAAGAAGGTG
>CAMJRV010000484.1 GCA_946408315.1 uncultured Bacillota bacterium
GAGTAAGTTTTGCCCACCCCGGCAGCGTAGCCGAGAAAAATCTTGAGATGGCCACGTTTTCTGTATTCATTGGAACGGAGTGTTTTCAAAAGAATATCGGGGTTGGGGCGCTGGTCGTTTTTACCGTACATCATTTCACCGCCTTTGGTATCATCATGTTACTCGTTTTCCGTCAATCCATCAAGCATCAAATTGACTTTTAACACGTTTACGCCGGGATCTCCCCAAAATCCCAGAAATCTGCCGCTGGTGCATTCCGTTATCGCGTTTCTTACAGACGCTTCTCCGATGCCTCTTGCCCTGGCAATTCGAGATACCTGATATTCGGCGGCTTCCGGCGAAATATTCGGGTCAAAGCCGCTGCCGGACGCCATCACAAGATCTGACGGGATTTTCGCGCTGTTGCCGGGATCAAAGGCGCGCCACCAGGCAATCCTGTCCTGAACCAGCTTTTTTTGCTCCGGACCGGCAGGTGACAGGTTCGTGACGGCCATAGGCCTGCCGATCAGATATTCGGGCTTTGTGAATTCCTGCGCGATCAGTTCCGAGCCGTATTCCTTCCGCGCGCCGTCGCTGAGCGTCACGGCAATCATACTTCCGTTCGCCTGGAACGGAAAGGCTGCCTGTGCAATACCCGTCACAAGGCCCGGATACAGGACTCCGCAGAGAACTGTCATAATGATGAAGCACAGCAGTGCCGGTTTCAGCGTTTTTAAAATTTGATTCATTCTCATTCACCTCACACGAGACCGCAGGCGGTCAAAAGGATATCGATCAGCTTGATCGCGAGAAACGGTACGGCTATGCCGCCGATTCCATAAATCAGAAGGTTTCTTCTTAAAAGGCGTTCTGCCGGCATTTCGCGGTATTTTACGCCTTTCAACGCAAGGGGAATCAGTGCGACGATGATCAGGGCGTTATAGATGATTGCCGACAGAATGGCGCTTCTGGTACTCGTCAAACCCATCACGTTCAGAGCGGCCAGCTCCGGATAAATGTTGAAGAACAGCACGGGGATGATAGCAAAATATTTGGCCGCATCATTGGTTACACTGAACGTGGTCAGCGCGCCTCTCGTCATGAGGAGCTGCTTTCCGATCCGCACGATGTCGATCAGCTTTGTGGGATTCGAATCCAGATCTACCATGTTTCCGGCTTCCTTCGCTGCCTGCGTTCCGGTGTTCATCGCCACCGCCACATCGGCCTGGGCGAGGGCAGGGGCGTCGTTCGTGCCGTCTCCGGTCATGGCGACGAGATAGCCTTTGGACTGGTAGTCGCGGATCAGATCCAGCTTGGCCTCCGGAGTGGCTTCCGCAAGAAAGTCGTCCACCCCTGCCTCTGCCGCGATCGCCGCGGCTGTCATAGGATTGTCTCCGGTGATCATGATGGTTTTGATGCCCATCTTCCGCAAATCATGAAACCTCTCCTTTACCCCGTTTTTTACGATGTCCTTTAAATAGACGACCCCCAGGACCTGATTATTTTTTACCACGACGAGAGGTGTTCCGCCTTCTTTCGCCACCCGCTTTACGATTTTATCGCACTCCTCCGGATAGTCGCCTCCGCTGCGGCGCACGTATTCCCTGACCGTTTCGGCGGCGCCTTTCCGGATCCCATTTCCCTGATAGTCGATACCGCTCATTCTCGTCTTTGCGTTAAATGCGACAAATTGAGCGCCGAGGGCGGTGAGATCACGACCCCGGATTCCGAACCGCTCCTTTGCAAGGATAACGATGCTCCTGCCTTCCGGCGTTTCATCGGCCAGGGAAGAGAGCTGTGCCGCATCGGCAAGCTCCTGTTCCTCGATTTCATTGAGAGGGAGAAATTCGCTGGCCTGCCTGTTGCCCAGGGTTATCGTGCCGGTTTTATCCAGCAAGAGGACGTCCACATCCCCGGCCGCTTCGATGGCGCGCCCGCTCATGGCAAGTACGTTGGCCCGGTTGAGCCTGCTCATGCCGGCAATCCCGATGGAAGACAGCAGCGCCCCCACCGTCGTCGGCGCCAGACAGACCAACAGGGCGATGACGTTGGTCACGGAGATCGCCGAACCCGTTCCTGCCTGCCTGCTTGCGAAATCGGAAAAGGGCAGAAGGGTAAAGGTCACCGCGAGAAAGATTATGGTCAGGGAGACGAGCAGGATCTGCAGGGCAATTTCATTGGGCGTTTTCTTTCGGGAGGCGCCCTCCACCATGGCGATCATCTTGTCGAGAAAGCTTGCTCCGGACTCGGCGGTTATCCTGATCACGAGCCAGTCGGAAACCAGCGTGGTGCCGCCGGTGACGGCGCTCCTGTCGCCCCCCGATTCCCGGATCACCGGAGCGGATTCTCCGGTGATTGCGCTCTCGTCCACAGACGCCGCGCCGTCAATGACTTCGCCGTCCATGGGAATCTGCTCGTCGGCCTTTACATAGACGATATCACCGATCTTCAGCTCGCTGGAAAACACCTCGTCAAACACCTCGGGATGATTCGAAGATTCCAGTCTTCTTGCCTTTATCTCTTTTCGGGCGCTGCGCAGACTGCCCGCCTGGGCCCGGCCTCTTCCTTCCGCTACCGCCTCGGCAAAATTGGCAAAAAGCACGGTGAACCAGAGGATCAAAGCGATTCCAAGAGTATAGCCCTGGCTTTCGTCCCTGATCCCGGCAAACGCCAGGAAAAACAGCGCAGTTGTGAGAATGGCGCCGAGATAGACTACCAGCATTACCGGATTTTTGACTTGGACTCGCGGCGACAGTTTTGCAAAGGATTGCCTGAGGGAATCTATTAAAATCGTACGATCGAATTCATCTTTTTTCATGTCTCATACCTCATTTCAAGGTTGTAAAATAATCCGCCGCCGGACCCAATGCCAGTGCGGGTAAAAAGCTGAGCGCGGCAGTCAGAAGGATGACGCCGGTAAGCAGAGCGACAAACGTAACATTTCTTGTGGACAGTGTGCCTTCTCCGGCCGGAACATTTTTTTTCTCCGCCAGATTGCCTGCCAGGAAAAGTACCGCAAGAATCGGTATAAAGCGCGCGGCCAGCATGATTACGCCGCCGGCGACATTGGTAAAGACCGTATTGGCGGCAAAGCCCGCAAACGCGCTGCCGTTATTATTTGC
>CAMJRV010000485.1 GCA_946408315.1 uncultured Bacillota bacterium
AAAACATAATAGAGCTGATGGTCAACACGGAATCCATTCCTGAAAGTTTTATAAGGGCGGACAGCGGTATAGATGAAAGGACTGAATCAGGATTGAATCGATCAGAAAAGGCAGCAGCCGATGAAGAATCCGAAGAAAGCTTTAACCTGGAATTCATAGAAAAGAAATATATACTCAAGGTATTGAGCCTGCATAACGGGAACATCTCTCTGTGTGCGAAGACGCTCGGGATCGGACGGAACACTCTTTACAGAAAGATGGAGTGCTACGGGATCAAATGCTCCGAGGCAGAACAGTGCTCCAATTTGTAACGGGTTATTCCACCATCGAGGCGCCATAACGGAACAACTGCGAAACAGGCAGAAACGGCCTCCGCGATACGGAGGTTTTTCCGTTTTTCCATTGCGCACAAAACTGTTGGCACGAATTTTGCTCATAATATGGATAACAGGTAGTCTCGGCCCGAAAGGAGGTTGTGAAGGAATCGGATATGAAAGAAGAAAATGAAAAGGATGTTCCTTGGATCTGCGATAAATGCAAGGAGAAATTGGTACTAAAAAAGGTAAAGGTATCATATCTGGCAGGAAATTTCGAAGTGGAACTGATGAAGTGTCCACGGTGCAATCATGTTTTTATCGGGGAGGATCTGGCCTTGGGCAAAATGCTTGAAGTAGAAAAAGGTCTGGAGGATAAGTAGAACATGGATAATATGGCATTTGAAATGTTTAAACTGCTGAATGCAGGTTACTGCTGCACTCAGGTCATGGTGAAAATGACGCTGGACGAAGAGGGAAAAGAGAATGAGGATTTGATTAGAGCTTCCAACGGGCAGTGCCTGGGCGCCGGCAGTACGCAGAAAGTATGCGGCGTGCTGACAGGGGGGATAGCGATCTTTGGACTTTATGCCGGAAAAGGAAAAGATACGGAATATCCGAAGCCGGAGTATTCCGATATGGTCGACGAATTTACAGAGTGGTTTGAGTCGTCGTTTGAGAGCACGGAATGCAGAGATATTATTGGTGTATGCACGATAACGGACTATGCAACAAATCAGGAATATAGACTGAAGTGCGGGGATATCATGGTAAAAAGCTATGAAAAGGTACAGGAAATACTGCGGGACCATGATTTTGAATTCGGGAACAGGGAATAAGCAGGATGAATGTAAGTGTTTACAAGAGCTTGAAAAGCGAATTGGAGAAAGGCAGGAAAGCTGCGGTGATAACCTTCACCAACATGAGAGCGGGCGGCGGAGTAGCTGTGAGAAACAAAATTTTGGTAACAGAAAAGCAGCTTCTCAGTAATCCTGAAAAGACACCTCATATAGATGCAGCAACTGCTGAGAGGGTTAGATACGCTTTAGAAACAGGAAATCTTCAATATTTTCATGCCTCAAACGGCGTGAGTATTTTAATTGAGCCGTATTTCCCCAGGCCTCACCTCATCGTCTTGGGCGGCGAGAATATCGCAAAGCCCTTGACAGAATTTGGCGCAAAGGTTGGATTTTTAGTAACCGTTGTTGACGACAGGCCGATGTTCGCCAACAAGGACAGATTTCCGCATGCGGAAAGGGTGGTTTGCGACAGCTTCAATAATTGCTTCATTCAATTCGATCTAAATGAATACTCTTTCGTTGTCGTAATAATAAGGGAACACCGTCATGATCTGGATTGCCTGAAACAAGCGCTGAACTATAAAACTGCATATATCGGAATGATCGGTTCAAGGCGTAGCGTAGACAGTATGAAAGAACAGCTTCTGAATTCAGGCTTCTCAAGCGAACAGATAAACCGGATCAATGCTCCCATAGGCCTTGATATCGGCGCAATTACTCCCGAAGAAATCGCAATATCCATTATGGCGCAGATCATCAGTTGCAGGCGTCATATAAGAAGAACAACAGAAACTGCGGCTGATACGGTTTCAAATCAGGCTAAATGGCCGGAACTTGACGGGCTAGTACTGGAAGAACTTTGTAAAGATACAGGGGAGCCGAAGGCGCTTGTTACTATCATTGAAACGCAGGGCCCGTCGCCAGGAAAGGCGGGAGCTAAAATGCTGGTCTGGCCATATGGGATGACTATGGGGAGCGTCGGAGGCGGATATGCTGAAGGGGAACTGATTAACGCAGCATGGCAGGTTATCGGTACCGGCAGGTCAGAAATCCATGAAATCGATTTGACCGGCCGGATCGCCCAGGAGGAAGGCATGATCTGCGGCGGGATTATGAGAGTGATGATCGAGGATTATCCCGGGTAAGCAGCATAATCAGACAGATATATGTTCCGAAACGGAACGGTGATCCAATATGGAACACTAAAAGTTAGACAGATGCGTTCCATAACGGAACACTGACTAGAAGGAATAAACAATCTTCAAGAATACCTTCGTTATTACGAAGGCTTTTTTTATTGGCATGAGTTTTGCTGATCATATAAATTAAATGAATTCTTCTAACGCTAAAGGCTAATGTGCAATTGAAAAGCAATTCCAAGACTTTGTTAAAATGGAGGGATACTATGCTTAAGAAAACGTTATTTATCAACGGATCCGGACAACGCGTCGTAGCCGACCCCGAAGCTACACTGGCAAGCGTGCTGAGAAATCAGATGTTTCTCACAGGCACCAAGATCGGCTGCGGGAAAGGTGAATGCGGCGCCTGTACGGTGATCCTGGACGGAAAGGCGGTAAAGTCCTGTTCCGTTAAAATGAAGAGCGTGCCGGATGACGCTCAGATTATTACAATCGAAGGCGTCGGAACAAGAGACGGCCTTCACCCGCTTCAGCTTGCATGGATGGTTCACGGAGCACAGCATTGCGGATTTTGCACGCCGGGCTTTATTATGTCCGCTAAGGCGCTGCTGGACCAAAATACTAATCCGACAAAAGAAGAAGCGGAGGCCTGGCTC
Organism: uncultured Bacillota bacterium; assembly: GCA_946408315.1. Lineage (GTDB taxonomy): Bacteria > Bacillota > Clostridia > Peptostreptococcales > Anaerovoracaceae > Anoxybacterium. The sequence continues at coordinate 2,910 of CAMJRV010000485.1, forward strand.
AAGAAAAACAACACCGTATGCGGAGATGCGGGTTACGGGCCTCTTGCAGAAGCAGTCATTGATGCGGCCAGACTGATCAGAGGAAACGTGGCGAAGGAAGAGCTTTGGCAAAAACTGAAAGACGGGGCTAACATGCCTGGTTCCGGACATCCTGATCCGTCTGCCGCCGCCAAGGTAACCGGAACCATGG
>CAMJRV010000486.1 GCA_946408315.1 uncultured Bacillota bacterium
CCCCGCCTCATCGACGATAAAGTTCTCCGGCACCGTGTCGTTATGACAGGGAAGGGAAATCGCAGCGCCGATATTCTTCTCCATAAAGTCAATCAGCCGGTTTTTCAGTTCCGCATAATCAAAGAAAAAATCTCCGTTCAGTTCTTTCACGATCGTCTCGTATTTCGCAAGCTCCCCTTTCCAGTCGAAGGTATTCGGAAAGTGATTCGGGCTCTCGTGAATTCTCTTCATCAGGTCGGAAACCGCCTTTAGATTGGAGGGCTTGCAGGGGTCAGCCTGAGCGATGTTCTTGCTGTTGGGGATATAGATGCTGATCTTGATTCCGCTGATTTCATCAAAGTAAAAGCACTCCGAGTTCAGTCCGAGCTCGCAGGCAATGGCGGTGTTGATCTTTTCGATCTTCCGGTCGATCATCTCGTTCGTCATGCCCCCCGGCTGCCGAACGACGTACTCTGTTCCGCCGATGTCCATAATATAGTTATAATTTGTGAGCCCGCCCGCAAACCGGGATTTGTCAAAGACGATGCTCTCGTCGTTAAAAATCAGTCTAAGTTTTTTCTGTATTAATTCATCCATGTAGATTCCGCTTACCATAATATTTCCGTCATGCCGGTGCAGCACCGGACCGCCAGCCTTTCATTCAAACATAATCATTTCGATCCTTTATTGTCGATTATTATATCAACATTTTTCCGCCGAATCAATGGATTGCTTCCGAAATTCCACGGTTTATTGAATCATAGATACATTCATGGTTATTGTCCAATAATAGAGATTTAATGCAATCTCACCGGATACCGCAGGTAAAATACTGCAATAGAAAATGACGAATCTTCAATTTACCGGTCCGTTTCTGTGTTATCATATTAACAATATCATATGAAGATAAAACGAACGATAGGAGGGGATCGTCATAGAAGATAAATTTATTCTAAAATCAAAGGTCTATTTCAATATGCAGTCCATCCGGCTGCTGGAGGAAATCTGCGGGACCCGGGCTTTTATTGTTTCCGATTCCGTCATGGAAAAACTGGGCTATCTCCAGACGGCCGTAGACTATCTCGGCAAGGCCGGAATCAGCTCTGTCACCTTTACCGAGGTGCGGCCCGACCCTGATGTAAAGCTGATTGCCGACGGAATGAAATTATATCTGGAAAGCGGCGCCGACGTCCTCGTCGCCATCGGAGGTGGTTCCTCCATTGACGCGGCAAAAGGGATTCTCTATTTCGCATCGAAGATGGATCAGCCTTCAGGCGGGGAGTTTAAAAGGCCCCTCTTTATCGCAATTCCGTCAACCAGCGGGACGGGGTCCGAGGTGACCAACTTCTCGGTGATCACTTCCGAAGAAGGTAAGGTCTGCATCGTGGACGAATTCATCACACCGGATATCGCCATTCTGGACTCCACCTGCATCCAGCACGTTCCTCAGCGCGTCGTCGTCGACACGGGCATCGACGTGCTCGTTCATGCCATCGAGGCGTATGTATCGACGATGGCCACCGACTTTACAGACGCCCTCGCAGAAAAGGCGATCCGGCTGCTCTTTGAAAATCTCGAAATATTGCACAGAGACGTCAAGGATTCTGTTGCCAGAGACCACGTGCAAAATGCGTCCTGCATGGCAGGAATGGCCTTTACCAACGCAAATCTGGGCATCACCCACAGCCTTGCCCACGCGCTGGGAGGAACCTTCCATCTCCCTCACGGACGTTCCAACGCGCTGATGCTTTCTGCGGTAATGGAGTATAACGCAGAGCTTATCGGAAGCGCAAACGGCTACGCGGCTGAGCGATATGCAAAATTGGCCGAACTGCTGAACCTGCCTGCCAGAACGCGCAGAGAAGGCGTCGTCAGCTTCATCCGCGAAGTAAACCGGCTGAAAAAAGCCCTGGGGATCGAAGACGGCATTCGCGCCCTCGGAGTCGATCCGGCCGAATTTGAAAACGCTCTGGAAAATATGGCGGATGCTGCGCTGGCCGACCGGTGCACGCCGACCAATCCGAGGCAGCCTTCCAAGGACGAACTGATCCAAATTTACCGGAAAAGCTATTGATAAAAGTTCCTCTCCTTTTGTTTTTCAATGATCTGTGATAAAATGAAGCAGCTTGTTATTTCCGATCGAAAGATCATTAGCAGGAGGGGTAAATGAAACGCATTTACATAGTGGCAGCCATTCTCTGTGCAATTGCAATCTTCATGACATGTTTTTCCGTCATGAGAATGCATGGGGAAATCGCCTCGCTGTCCCAGCAGGTCAACGACCTTCAAAACAATCTCAGCAATACGGTCAACGCCTCGGTCAGCGGTGCTGTCGGGGGGATCAGCGCCAGCATCGATGAGACCCTGAAGAAAGGGAACAGCATCATAGCAGATTACAGTTATCATGTCGACCCTGGAAAATTTAACCGAGCAGACCGGACCATCCCGGTGAATCTCAAGGTTACACCCAGGGAATATAAGGACGGATTGACAGCCGCTTTTCTGATTGAAATGAAAGACGGAAAAACAGTCACCGTTCCGGCGGCGGCAGGCGAGAACGGGACCTATGCAGGGGAAGCCTCGCTCCCTATCGTTGATTTTTTCAAATTGAGCGTCGTATTTGACGACGGCACGCTGAAAAAATCAGAAAAACTGGAGGACGTCTACGGCCCCTTCAGCGGATGCCTCCTGTCTGTCAACTCCAGCCTGGAAAGATACACCATCAGTTCGAAGCACGCTTCTAAGGGCAGGTATACGTTTGCATGGAGCGGGAGGGTGGTTACGAATATCACCGCAAACCCATCCGGCAGTGAAGCAGGGACCAGCACCTACCCCGTCAGCGGAGAGCTGAAAATCCTGAAGAACGACAAGGTACTGAAAAAGGCGCCCGTCTCCTTCGAGGAAAACGGCGAGATCGGTGTTCTGCCAGAAGGTCTTACCGCTTACTATTATACGGCCTTCGAAACCAAGGTCGACTGCAAGTCCGACGATGTGTTCAAGCTGGTGATCACCGTGACAGACAACTACGGCGTAACCTATACCCAGACCGCCGATCAGGAGAAGATCGACAGCGACGGAAATATGATTCCGATCGGAAATCCCGAGGAATCCATAATTGA
>CAMJRV010000487.1 GCA_946408315.1 uncultured Bacillota bacterium
GCCGATGGCGCTGGCCTCCGTGGAGCTCGGCGCGGCCAGGCCGGTGGAAGGCGGGTTTTACAAGTGGATTCAGGAAGCCCTCGGTGAATTCTGGGGATTCCAGGCGGGTTGGTGGAAGACCCTCGCCAATTATATCGACAGCTCCGTCTACGTCATTTTGGCGGGAACCTATTTCGCGCTGATGACAGGGGCCGGCGATACGCAGCGGTATGCATTTCAAGTAGCTATTATTTTTATTTTTGTCTTTATCAACCTGCGCGGTGTGCACGAATCCGGAAGGATCAGCACCGTGATCGGAATCCTGATCCTGCTGATGTTCGGAGCGATCACCGTAGTGGGATTTTTAAATGTCCAGTACAACCCCTTTGAGCCCTTCACTCCGCCGGGACAGGACTTTATAACGAGCATCGGCGGCGGAATCGCCATCGGAATCTGGATGTATTCCGGCTATGAAGCGATGTCCGCAATTTCCGGAGAGGTGAGCAATCCCAGGGTCATTCCCAAAGCGACCCTGATCGCAGTGCCGCTGATCGCCGCGACATACATACTGCCTACGGCAGCCAGCCTGGCTTCCATCGGACAGTGGGAAAGCTGGCAGGAAGGGGTCACGGACAATGTAGTCGGCTACGGAACCGTATTGTCTACTTATTTAGGACACAGCTTCTGGTTTGTCGCCTTCGGCGTCGTCGCGATCCTGGCCCAATGCTCTATCTACAATACCTGGATGGCGGCGGGAACCAGAGTGCTCTTTGCTCTTTCCGACGACAACCTGGCTCCGAAGTTCATCAACAAGGTCAATAAAAAACATGGCGTTCCCTATATCCCGGTCCTGATTATGGCCGGAGTGAACCTGATCCTCTGCTCCTTTGAGTTTACGGTGGTATTGGTCATCGAAGTGCTGCTCATCATCGCAACGCAGATTCTGCTGTTCATCACGATGGTCGTCATGCGGAAAAAGATGCCCGACAGCGAACGTCCGATCAAGGTTCCGGGAAGCAAGACCTTTATCTCGATTTTCTTTGCGATTCCCATCCTGGTGGGCGTAATCGCCTATCTGCTCAACGGAACCGATTATTTCCTGGGCGGACTGGTGGGGCTGCTGACCGGACCGATCGCCTACTTCTTCTTCAAGAGGAAATACGGCGGACTCCATAAGGCAGCGCCCGAAAAGAATCCGATCAATCGTGTGACGAAGATGGCGAAGGGCGACCTGTACCGGGTTTCTCTGTTCTTCGTGGTGGTTTGTATCCTCGCTGTACTGGGCAGCATGTTCCTGCCGTGGTATGAGGGTGATTGGGGTCAGGAATACTATCTGGAGACCTACGGCGCGGATGTATTTTCCGGGCTGTTGGCGGGGATCAGATGCTTTGCGGTAGGCGGAGGAATCTTCGCGGTGATCTTCTGGTTCCTGGCAAAGAAAATGGAAAAAGAATAGCTGGAAAAGAGGTTGCATATGGAAAAGAATTTGACAGCGGATATGATCCTGCACGGCGCTACGGTATTCTGCGGAAACGGGTTGCCAAAGGACCAGGATTTTATTGCAATAAAAGGAAACAGGATCATCGGGATCGGCCCGGAGGGACAGGAGAAGGATTTCATTGGGGAAGGCACGAGAGTCTTTCGCTTTCAGAAAGATCAGTTCCTTATGCCGGGGCTGCACGACCACCACATTCATCTGATCCAGGCGGGAATGCTTGACAAGTATGCGGATCTGACAGAGGCCTCCTCCCAGGAGGAAGCGGCGGACATGACGGCCGATTTTGCAAAGACCATTCCTGACGATGAGTGGGTTATGGGCTTTGGCTGGAGCCGGATGTCCTGGACACAAAAGGATTTACCCACGAAGGAAAGCCTGGATGAGCGGATTCCAGACCGGCCTGTATTTCTGCTGGATTCGGAGCTGCACGGCGCGTGGGTCAACAGCAAGGCGTTGGAAGTGTGCGGCGTCGCGGCGGATACGGAAGATCCTCCCTTTGGGATGATCGCGAAAAACGAGAAGGGAGAGCCTTCCGGCTATCTCTACGAGACGGCCTTGTGCCTCGTAGGGAAATATGCCCTTCAGTTTAAAGAAGGGCTGGTAAAGGATTTAATCAGGCGATATATGAGAAAAGCGGTGCAGTGGGGAATTACATCGGTCAGCGATATGACCCCATACCTGGGTCTCAACCTTGCATTTGAAACGACTTACTTTGATATGGACCGGAAAGGAGAGCTGGACATCCGGATCAATGCCGCGAGGAATCTGTTTGAAGATATGGAAACCTTCCTGGAAATCCAGCGGAAAGCGGAGAGCAGCGGTTCGGGCATGTACCGGGTTCCCTATATGAAGCAGTTTCTGGACGGAGTCATCACGAATTACACGGCGTTGATGATAGAACCTTACAGTGACCGTCCTGAGGAGAAAGGCGGGTCTCTTTTGGATCTTGAGGCGCTGGACAGCGCTGTTGAGGCAGCCCATAAAAACAATGTGTCGGTCAGGCTCCACGCCTGCGGAGACGGGGCTGTGAGGGCGGCGCTGGATTCCTATCAGAGGGCCCTCGAGAAAAATGGAAGGACGGCGGCGAGACACCAGATCGAGCATATCGAGAGCATCGACAGCTCGGACATTCCGAGGTTCCAAGAGCTGGGAGTGATCGCATCCGTTCAGCCGGAGCACATCGTTTCCGGAATCCCGACCTTTCAGGATAACTGTTATCCCGAACTGCTCGGGAAGGAGCGGGAGAAATATACGTGGCCGTTCCGCAGCCTGAAAGACAATGGGGCTGTGCTGGCCTTTGGAAGCGACGCGCCGGTAGTTGAGGGAGATCCTTTTTACGGTATGTTCTGCGGTCTGGAACGGATTCATCCCGACGGAAGTCCCGCGGGAGGCTGGAATCCTCAGGAGAAGCTGAGAATCGAGGATTTGCTCGAAGGCTATACCTACGGCGCTGCCTATGCCGAGGGAAGGGAAACAGAGCTGGGGACGCTGGAAGTCGGGAAACTGGCGGACATCGCCGTAATCGACAGAAACCTGCTCACTGCAACCTCCGATGGCGTAAAAGGAGCGGAAGTCCTGCTGACGATCGTGGACGGCAGGATTGTATACAAAAAATAGCAT
>CAMJRV010000488.1 GCA_946408315.1 uncultured Bacillota bacterium
TCGCCGGAGGAGAAGCGGTTTGAAATCAGAAATCCCGACGGCACCTGCAATCCGTATTTTGCATATGCGGCAATTCTGATGGCGGGCCTGGACGGGGTCAAGAACAAGATCGATCCGGTAAAGGAAGGCTACGGTCCCTACGATATCAATCTCTACCACCTTCCGCCGGCGAAGCAGAAAAAGATCAAGGCCCTCCCGACGACGCTGGAGCAGGCGTTGGACGCCCTCGAAAAGGATCATGAATTTTTGCTTGCGGGAGACGTCTTCTCCGAAAAGCTGATCGAGATCTGGATCAAAAAGAAGAGAGAGGAAGCGGCCCACATCAATAAGATTCCAAACCCTGCGGAATTCGGATACTATTATGACCTTTAATCAGAACGGAAAGGCAGTTAGGCGATGAATTTTAAAAATGCAGTGATTTGCCGTGAGGATTTCACCTTTCGGGCAGGTGGATTTACGGTAAACGAAGGTGTGTTTCAGTCCTTCGAAGAGGCGCCGGACGCAGTCGATCTTCACGGGGCATACGTAATTCCCGGTCTGATCGACGTTCACTTTCACGGCAATTCGGGGGAGGATTTTTCCGTCACTGATCTGGCGGGGTTGAAAAAGATTGCCGGATATCTGGCAGGGCACGGCATCACGTCCTTTGCCCCGGCGTCTATGACGATGCCCGAAGCAGTTCTGAAGGCGGCCTATGAAAATGCGGTTTCCTACCGGGATGAGCAGGCGGAAGGAAGCGCCCGTATCCTCGGGATCAACATGGAGGGACCTTATTTTTCCCATGAAAAAAAGGGAGCTCAGGCGGAAGAGCATCTCATGCTGCCCGATTACGACATGTTTGAGCGGCTGTACCAGGCTTCCGGCGGACTGTTAAAGATCGTGTGCATTGCGCCGGAGCTGCCCGGTGCTTTGGAACTGATCGAAAAGGTCAAGGACCGGTGTACCGTATCCATCGCCCATACTGCGGCGGACTATGACACGGCGAAACGGGCCATTGCCGCCGGGGCGACTCAGGTGACCCATCTGTATAACGCTATGCCGCCTTTCCTCCACAGAGCTCCCGGAGTTGTGGGGGCCGCTGCGGAGTCAGCACAGGTGCTTGCAGAGCTCATCTGTGACGGCGTTCATGTTCATGAAAGCGTCATCCGAGCGACCTTCGCCATGTTTTCTTCGCACCGGATCATCCTGGTCAGCGATTCCCTGTCCTGTCTCGGCATGCCGGAAGGCGAGTATGAATCTGGGGGGCAGAAGATCGTCATGAGAAACGGTGCGGCGATGCTTGCGGACGGCGTTACCTTCGCCGGGTCCACCACAGACCTGTTCCAGTGCATGAGAAGGGCTGTCTCTTTTGGAATCCGGTCGGAAGACGCCGTCAGGGCGGCGACCATCAATCCGGCCAGAGCGCTTGGGGCTGATGACAAGGTCGGCAGCATTGCCCTGGGGAAATTTGCGGACTTTGTAGTCTGTGACAAAGACTTCAATATAAAACAGTGCTATATCGGCGGAAAGCCGGTAGTGCGCTGAAACAGATACAAAACAGGAAAACAGGCAATTAACAGAATCAGATCGAGGGCCAAGAAGTAAGAAGATCCCCGTAACTCTGTGTAAATTGCCTGTTTTCGTACATGGATTATTCGTTAAGAAAGGTTATTGCGATATTGTCTTTCTTGCCTTTATTATATCACATGGGCGAGAGGCGCACGAAAACTACATTTAGCCTAATTCCGACAACGTTCGTGCTATTTCGACCTTATAACCGAATCGAAGTAATTTTCCCTCGATATGGCGAAGAGTCCCATGATCCCCGCGTTGTGGCCCAGTTCGGAAGGCAGGATGCTGGGAGTAAAGAGGCAGTGGCCGCCGACGATATTGGCAATCCGGTCGATGAGAACTTCGTGAAAGACGACGTATTCGCCGCCGATGATGACGGTATCGATGGACAGCAGGTTTACGATGTTCGAAACGGTGCAGCCCAGTTCGGTGCCGATGTCCTCCAGATGCTTGACGATGTAGGGATTGCCGTCCCGATATGCCTTCACGACGCTTTTGAAATCAGCAAAGTCATCGTCATGGGAGGCTTTTTTCTTCATGCTTTCCCGGGATTTTCTGATCAGCTCGCTGAGGAAGATCGTCTTTTCCAGATTCGTTCCGCCGTTCAGCTTCGCAGGGTCGATGTTGTTGAAGATCTCTCCGGCAGAGTTGAACCGGCCCTCGTAAAGCTTGGAATCCAGGACCAACCCAGAGCCCAGGCCGATGCCGCAGCTGATATAGAGCATATTTTGGGAGCTTCTTCCCGCTCCGTAGCGGGATTCGCCGAAGGCCGCCATGTTCACATCGTTTTTCAGCAGCACGTCAACGTGAAATTCATTCGATATGAAACCGGGAAGATCCAGGTCAAACCAATCCTTAAACTGGGGATTTGCAAAGGACAGCTCTTTTTTGTCTGGAAAAACGCCCGGCGAGGAGATGGCGATGCACGCAAGCTCCTCCGGGCTCAAATCCTTTGAGTTCAGGAGAATGTGGATCGCATTTTTAATCAGTTCCATTCTCACGTGAGAATTGGCGTCTTCCGATATCTTGACGGAAAATTCGTTAAAGATATCTCCCTTCAGATTTCCCAGCACAAAGATCGGGTCTTTGTAGTTCAACTCAATCGCGATGATATACTTATGGTTTTTATTGAAGCGAAGCAGCCTGGGCTTGCGTCCGCCGCCTTTCCCAACCTCACCCTCACCGCACTCCTGAACGATGCCGATGGAAAGGAGATCGTTTAAGTTATCGGCAATTGCGGGCTTGCTGAGAAGCAGTTCGTTGGAGAGCTCCGTTCGCGAAGAGACACTTTTCTCAAAAATCGCATCCAGGATCATGCGCTGATTCAAGGCACGCAGCGTCGTATTGCTGACAGTACGGCCGGCCGGCGTTTCCTCCGCTGCGGTGCGGCTCTCTTCGGCGTCCGGGGCTGGTTTCCTGTCGTCTTTCATTTTTAAACCTCCCAAACTGGTTTTTCATGTAAGTAATTATACCTTATCAACATCGAGATTACAAGGAGAAGAAAGAGGATTTAAGTCGAGATAATAATCAAACATAATAAATTTT
>CAMJRV010000489.1 GCA_946408315.1 uncultured Bacillota bacterium
GCGAAGATCATAATCCGATCAAATCCATCGTCGTAGTTGGTCTTGAAAACGGAGTTCAGACTTCCAGCGTAAAGGTTGATCCGAAATAGAAAATATTCATTCGAGATTGATCTAAAATTACTGAGTTTTCCAGCGGGGCTGATGTCCTGATTGATTGACTTATGAACGAATAACGGATATAATAATTAAGTTAGAGTGCTTTTTTGGGCTGCTCTAACTTAATTTCCGTTTATGGACAAAAGCATTTTTATTCAACAAAGGAAATAATTATTAAATATGGAGGTGCCAAACCTTGGACCAATTTTTACAGCAGATGGTGAACGGGATTTCCCTGGGCAGTATTTACGCACTGATCGCCCTCGGATATACCATGGTTTACGGAATTATTAAGCTCATCAACTTTGCACACTGTGACGTATATATGATAGGGGCTTATATTGGGTTTGCTGCTACCACCTATGCGAATCTCGGTTTTTTCCCGGCTCTTATCATTTCGATGGCTTCCTGTGCCGTTTTAGGTATTGTTATTGAAAAGGTGGCGTACAAACCTTTAAGAAACTCCTCAAGAATCGCGGTGCTGATCACAGCGATCGGTGTTTCTCTGCTCCTGGAATATGTCATGATGTTCTTTGTCGGAGCGGAAGTTCGTTCTTATCCTAAAGTATTATCCGACGCCGCCTTTAACTTTGGAAGCGTGAGAATCAATATGCAGCAGATCTACATAGTGGCGATTGCCATTGCTCTGATGATATTGCTGCAGTTTATCGTCCACAAAACGAAGACCGGAAAGGCAATGCGCGCGGTGTCCATTGACCAGGATGCGGCGCAGCTGATGGGAATCAAGGTCGACAAGACGATTTCCTTTACCTTTGCCATCGGATCCGCGTTTGCGGGCGCAGCCGGAGTTCTGGTAGGGATCTACTATAACTCCATCGATCCCCTCATGGGATTTATGCCTGGTTTGAAGGCGTTTGTCGCGGCGGTTTTCGGAGGGATCGGAAGCATTCCCGGCGCGATGATCGGCGGCCTGACCATCGGAGTTATGGAGACGATGGTTTCCGGTTACGGAAATTCCATGTATCGAGATGCGGCAGTGTTTGCATTTCTGATCATCATATTGATCGTGAAACCTGCGGGCCTGCTGGGCAAAAATACAAGAGAGAAGGTATGATGAATGAGAGCATTGACAAAAAAGAATTTATTGATCCTCCTTTCTATCTTATTGACCTTCGGCGTAGTTGAGGCGCTGATCACAGTCGGTATTATCAACAGTTTTTATGAGATCACGATTGCCACCATATGCATCAACATTATCCTTGCCGTAAGCCTCAATCTTGTAACGGGCTTCACCGGACAGTTCTCTCTGGGCCATGCCGGATTTATGTCCATCGGGGCCTATGTGTGCGCAATCATCAATATGCATATGAACTCAACCGTCGGCTTTCTGGTGGGAACTTTGGCCGGAGCCTTCATGGCGATGATGGTTGGAATCCTCGTCGGCATTCCGACGCTTCGGCTCAGAGGGGATTATCTGGCGATCGCCACCCTGGGAATGGCAGAGATCATACGCGTTTTGTTCCTGAATATGGAAATTACAAACGGCGCAGCCGGTCTGAACGGAATTCCGAGATATACCAACTGGATCTGGCTCTTTACGTTTACAGCCGGGACGATCATTCTGATCAATAACTTCATCAAATCTTCCCATGGCCGTGCCTGCATCTCCATCCGCGAGGATGAAATCGCTGCGGAATCCATGGGAATCAATACGACAAAGTACAAGGTAATGGCCTTTGCCATCGGAGGTTTCTTCGCGGGCATTGCAGGCGCGCTGTATTCTTCCTATTTTTATTTCGTCAAGCCGGATTTATTCGGATTTCTGAAGTCCATCGATATCCTGGTGATCGTGGTGCTCGGCGGAATGGGAAGCATTACCGGCTCTGTCATCGCCGCTGTGGCGCTGGCGCTGATCTCGACCTTCCTTCAGTCCTTTACAGCTGTGAGAATGATCGTCTATGCCGCTTTGCTGGTCGTCATCATGATCTTCAGACCTCAGGGACTTATGGGAACGAAGGAGATCACCGACTTGTTTAAATTTAAATCAGGAAAAAAAGAGGAAAAAATACAGTAGGAGGGAGCCTGTCATGTCATTATTAACCGTTGACAAATTAACGAAATCCTTTGGCGGGCTTACCGCCGTATCCAACGTCAGCCTCCATATCGACAAGGGCGAGCTCGTCGGGCTCATCGGACCGAACGGGGCCGGAAAGACGACGCTGTTCAACCTGCTTACCGGCGTATATGTTCCGTCATCCGGCTCGATACGCCTGGAGAAGGACGGCCGTCAAAAGGAGCTGGGCGGTCTGAAGCCCTATCATGTAACGAAAGAAGGTCTGGCGAGAACCTTCCAGAATATCAGACTGTTCAAGGACCTTTCGGTGCTTGACAATGTCAGAATCGCGATGCACCAGAACGTGAGATACCGGCTGGGCTCTGCGTTTCTGCATCTGAATAAATACCACAACGAAGAGGACGAATTGATTGCGGAAGCGGAACGGCTTCTGGATATCTTCCACCTCTCCCATAAAAAAAATGAGCTGGCAAAGAACCTTCCTTATGGGGAACAGCGGCATCTGGAGATTGCCAGAGCGCTGGCGACAAAGCCTTCCGTGCTGCTTCTCGACGAACCGGCGGCCGGAATGAACCCCAATGAAACGGCGGCTCTCACGGACATCATCGGCTGGATCCGGAAGGAATTTGACCTGACGATCCTGCTCATCGAACACGATATGTCGCTGGTCATGAAGATCTGTGAGCGAATCTACGTGCTGGATTACGGTATGCTCATCGCCTCCGGAAAACCGGAGGAAATCAGATCGAACAAAAAGGTAATCGAGGCATATTTAGGGGAGGATGTAAACAATGCTTGAGATAAAAAGTCTTAACGTGCACTACGGCGTCATCCACGCCCTGAAGGATGTTTCCTTAACCGTAAATACCGGTGAGATCGTAACCCTGATCGGCGCCAACGGAGCTGGCAAGACGACGACTCTGCGTACGATTTCCGGTCTGATCCGGGCGACCAGCGGGGAGA
>CAMJRV010000490.1 GCA_946408315.1 uncultured Bacillota bacterium
CTTCAGAAGGCTTTGAAGAGAAAATGGCGCGGATTGAAACCGGGGAGCAGTTGCTGGAACTGCTCCGAAGCAACTCGTATACAGTGAGGTAAGAAGAGATGAAGGAATACAAATATCCCAAGGGGTACTTTCTGGTGTCTGTGCTAGGTCCGAATATCATGATGGCCGCAGTTTTGATCTGGGCAATTTACGACCGCATATACGGGAGCAGAAGCATGGTCGATCAGCTTATCATTACCGTTGTTCCCCTCCTGCTGTTTTGCTCGCTGCTGGCGATGAACCAGCCGCGCCTCATCACGGACGACGGCGAGAAGATTACATTCTACGGATTTTTCCAGAAACATGAATATAAGTGGTCCGAGATCAATTTCCTGAGGATCCGCAAATTTATCATGACGGATCGCATTTTTGTCAGGATCGGAAAAGACCGGGTGATGGGGGGAAGATACTGGCTCGATACCGATTCCCTGCCGGGGTTCGGCGAGCTGCTGGAAAAAATGATTCCCTATGATCCTTGTTATGAAATGAACAATATAGGTAAGACGAAGAGAAAGAAGAAGTAATATGTTTAAAATGATCGCGATAGATTTGGATGACACTCTGCTGAACGACAACCACGAAATAGGCCGGGAGGATCGGGAAGTCCTGATTCGGGCAAAGGAGGCGGGGATCAGACTGTGCATGATGACGGGGAGGAACTATTTATCGGCAAAGCCGTTTCTAAAAACGGCGTCCTTTGAAGATCTGATGGGGTGCATGAACGGGGCCTATATCGCAGACCCGGTCACGGACAGCTTCCTGTATCAGTATCCGATCAATGGCGGCGTATGCTCTGAGATCCTGAAAGATATCGAGAAGATCGGAACCTACGTGAACCTGTATCATGATCATGAGGTCGTGTGCATGGAAAAAGGACGGTTCACAGAGTATTACCGGGAGCTGACCGGCGTTGAAGCGAAGCCGGTGGGGAAACTGTCCGAATATGCTCTCGACATAAAGGCAGGCAAGCTGCTGCTGATCGATGAAACGGAAACGCTGAAACAGATTCAGAAAACGCTGGAACAAAAATACGCTGAGACCGTATACCTTACGTTTTCAAAGCCCACCCATCTCGAAGTCAACAGCGTCCACGCATCAAAGGGCAGCGCGGTGAAGATCATTGCAGAGCATTATAACATTCCCAGGGAAGAGATCATTGCCATTGGCAACGATGAAAACGATATTTCCATGATCCGGTTTGCGGGACTGGGGGCAGCCATGGGGAATTCATCGGACAAGGTCAAGGAAAACGCGGATTTTGTGACGAAAACCAACAATGAAAACGGAGTAGCACATGTGATCAAGGAGGCACTTCAATGGAACAGATGAAATTGCGGATTGCCATAGACAGCGACGATGCTGCGACGGGCTTGAAAAAAGTCTTATTTGACTATTTGAAGGATCAGGGGATTGAGATCACCGATTTGAATTATGCGGAAACAGGTTCCGCCCTGTATCCCGATATCGGATATCACCTGGCAAAGCGGGTACAGGAAAAGGAGTTTGACAGAGGCATTCTGCTGTGCGGGACAGGCCTGGGAATGTCGATTGTCGCCAATAAGGTGGAAGGAGTCTACGCGGGAGTCTGTCACGACGTATATTCCGCCGAGCGTTTACGCAAGAGCAATAACGCCCAGATCATTACGATGGGAGCCCGGGTGATCGGCCCGGAGCTGGCGAAAAAAATCATCGATGCCTGGATTCACTCCGAATTCGAGGGGAAAGGTTCCCTTCCGAAGGTAGAGCGAATTCATGAACTGGAATCCAAATCGTTCCACGATTCAGAAGGCGGCACCGGTGACAGCGGCGTTTCAGTATAGATAACTTTATTTTAATAAATCGGGAGGTAAAATAAATGGCGATTCAGAAAGAAAAGATGAAAGAAATGTATCTTAAGATGCTGCATACGAGACTGTTTGAAGAAAAAGTAGCATATTTCTTTTCGATGGGAAAGGTCCATGGCACAACGCATCTGTACGTAGGGGAAGAGGCTTCGGCTGTGGGAGCGTGCTGCGCGCTGGAAACGGAGGATCTGATCACCAGCACCCACCGGGGCCACGGCCATTGCATCGGAAAGGGGATCGACCTGAACAGGATGATGGCGGAGCTTCTGGGGAAATCCACAGGCTACTGCAAGGGAAAAGGCGGTTCCATGCACATCGCGGACCTTACAAGAGGGAATATCGGCGCAAACGGCGTCGTGGGCGGAGGCCATGCCATTTCGGTAGGCGCGGCTTTAACACTGAGGATGAAGAAACGGGACAACGTGGTCGTCTGCTTCTTCGGAGACGGCGCAGCCAACGAGGGAAGCTTCCATGAGGCTCTCAATCTGGCGTCGGTCTGGAAGCTGCCGGTGATCTTCCTGTGCGAAAACAATCTGTACGGGATGTCGGTGCCCACCAGCAAGTCCATGAACATTGCCGATGTGGCGGACCGGGCGGCTGCCTACGGGATCAAAGGCCAGGTCATCGACGGAAACGACGTGCTTGCGGTATACAACGCCGTTTTGGAGGCGAAGGACTATGTCAAGAAAAACGGACCGATGCTGATCGAAGCCAAGACCTACCGGTGGCTGGGCCACTCCAAGAGCGACGCCAACGTGTATCGCACCAAGGAGGAAATCGCAGGCTGGAAGGAAAAGTGCCCGATCAAGCGGTTCCGGGTGTATCTGGAGAGCAACAAGGTCTTTACAGCCGCAGAGCTTGACGAAATAGAAAAGCAGGCTAAGGATGATATCGAAAAGGCAGTGGAATTTGCGGAAAACAGTCCGTATCCGGCCCTGGATACCATTCTGGATGATGTATATGCGTAGGAGGTAAGGGAAAATGAGTGAAATTACGTATGCACAGGCGATCAAAGATGCGATGTCGGAGGAAATGCGTCGTGATGAAAACGTATTTCTGATGGGAGAAGACGTAGGGCTTTACGGAGGCGCCTTCGGCGTATCGGTTGGAATGTTTCAGGAGTTCGGCGAAGAGCGGGTTCGGGACACGCCGATCTCCGAGGCGGTCATCGCGGGCGCGGCGGCGGGGGCCGCTGTAACCGGCATGAG
>CAMJRV010000491.1 GCA_946408315.1 uncultured Bacillota bacterium
ATACGCCGATTAACGTCCATGTCGGGACGTGGAAGACCGCGCAGACGATCCAGCCGTTTTTTTACCAGGATAATTTAGGCCCTGACGATAAGGTAGAAGTCAGCCCGTTCACAAATCCCGGCGATATGAAGACCGGACTGCTGGCCGGAAGCCTCGACATATGCGGCACCACCATCGTTACCGCAATTACGGCGGCATCCAAGGGAGAGCCTGTCGTTATCGTCTGCGGTATGGCAAACAAATGCTCCGCGCTGGTGGTGGGCAAGGATTCCGATATCAAGACGGAAGCCGACCTCAAGGGAAAGAAGATCGCCTACGTACCGGGAACGATGCACCACCTGCTCCTGCTCGAAGTCCTCAAGAAAAACGGACTGGACCCTCAAAAGGATGTGGAGCTGATGCGAATTGATTTCTTTGACATGGGTCAGGCTCTGGCTCAGGAAACCGTGGACGCGTTCTACAGCGGCGAACCCTATCCCTCTGTGGCGGTGGCCGAAGGCTATGGAAGAATTCTGGCCTATCCCAAGGATGACGAGAATTTTGGAATCATAAACAGCGCCATGATCGTTACGAAGGATACGATTAAGAACAATCCGGAAATGGTTCAAAAGCTTGTAACGGCTCACGTAAAGGCGACGGAATATTTAAACGGAGACAGAAACGCCTGGATTGACAAGGCCGCCGAGTTCGGAACCGATAAAAAAGTATTGGATGTGGCTGTGAATAACATCCAGCTGTTCTGGAAGATCGACGACAAATTCCTGGACAGCACCAGAAAGCTGGCGGAACGTATGCTGGAACAAGGGCTGATCACGGAAGTACCCGATATCGACGCCATGTTCGATCTGAGCTTTATCGAACAGGCGGAAAAGGACTTACAGGCGGAAAAGGAATTGTAAGAATGAAACGCACCCGGAGAAAATTAGATCCCGTTGGATTGATTTTGCCTTTGGTTCTGCTTGTCGCCTGGTATTTGGTCACGGCAAGCGGTAAGATACCGTCCTATCTATTCCCCGGCCCGGAAAAATTTTTCCGGGTCATGTTCGATTTTATCACCGGCTCGTCAAACATGACCCCCTATTCGGGGACGCTGATGGAGAATCTGACCGCAAGCTGCATCCGCGTGGCCGGAGGGTTTGGTCTGGCTGCCGTTTTAGGGCTGCTCCTCGGCTTCTCCACCGGAAGAATTCCATTGATCAAGCGGCTCATCGATCCCACCGTCCATATGATACGGACCATACCGGGAATCGGGTGGCTGCCTCTTGCCATGGTCTGGTTCGGGATCGGGGAAAAGACTACGATTTTTCTGATCGCCCTGGCGGCTTTCTTTCCGATCTACATCAACGCAGCCCATGGGGCGTCGGAAGTTCCTCCGCTGCTGATCCGGGCGGGAAGGATGCTGGGAGCGAATAAGACCGCTTTGTTTACGACGGTGATCCTGCCCTCTGCCTTCCCTTCCGTCGTGGTGGGGTTACGGCTCGGCCTCGGCGTCTCCTGGGCGTATCTGGTCCTGGGGGAGCTTACGGGAGTATCAAAAGGTCTGGGGGCCGTAATGATGGATTCCCGAATGCTGGGACAGGTGGAAATGATACCGGTAGCGATGATCTGTATCGCCATCCTGGGAAGGCTTACGGACCTGCTGCTGATCAGGGCATGCCGTCTGATCTATCCATATGACGAGGGTACCGCGAAATGAATGAGAGAAAAGAATTAATCATAGACAAAGTTGAAAAAACATTTCCTCTGCCTTCCGGAGATGGCAGGCTGAAGGTTCTGGAAGACGTCTCCCTCTCCGTGGAAGAGGGAGAAATCATTGCCCTTCTGGGCCCCAGCGGCTGCGGAAAATCTACTCTTTTAAACATTGCCGCGGGATTTGAACGGCCGGATGAAGGACAGGTGCTGTTCATGGGGGAAGCCATCGAATCGCCCTCTCCCCAGAGAGGCGTGGTCTTTCAGTCCGCCGTGCTCTTTCCATGGCTCACCGTCAGACAGAACATCGCATATGGCCTGAAACGGAACAAGAAAAGCGGCTTCTCAGGCAGAAAAAATCATGAGGAAATCGAAGAAATTTGCAGCAGATACATCCGGCTGGTAGGCCTGGAAGGGTTTGAAAACTACTATCCCGCGCAGCTCTCCGGGGGAATGCAGCAGCGGGTATCCCTTGCAAGGGTCCTCGCACTCTCGCCCAAGATGCTCCTGATGGACGAACCCTTTGCCGCGCTGGATGCACAGACCCGCATTGCGATGCAGCAGCTTTTGCTGACGATTTCGGCGCAGCTCCGCCCTACCGTACTGTTCGTGACTCACGATGTGGAGGAAGCCCTGATCCTGGCCGACAAGGTCTATGTGATGAGCAGGCTTCCCGGAAGGATCATCTCGGAAATAGAGGTCCCTTTCCAAAGGCCCCGGCCGATCTCCATCATCGGAAGCGCCGAATTTTCTAAAATAAAAAGCGAGATTCTGGAGCTTTTATTCAACTGAATACCGTTTCATCTTCGGGCCTTGATATGCAAGGCCCTTTTCTTTTGCGCCGATATCTTAATACAATCTTTATCCGCCGCACCCATTCCTTTACGCCCTTTTCATTTCATTCCCCAATATAATGAATCCATAACAGAAAACTGCTCAGAGGTGAAAATTATGAATTTTATTTTAGTTCAAAATATTGCTTTCCTGGTGCTGCTGGTCTTCCTTTCCGTTCCCCTCGGTATTTATATCCACAGGGTTATGACAGGGCAAAACGTCTTCTTATCCAAATTGCTCTCCCCTGTGGAAAGCAGGATCTATCAGGGAATCGGCATTCAGAAGGAACATGGAATGGGGCCGAAAGAGTATGCGCTTTCGGTAATCCTGTTCAGTATGATCGGACTGCTGTCCGTATTTTCCATGCAAATGCTGCAAAATCTGCTGCCTCTCAATCCGGGGCATATGGAAGGAGTCAGCTGGGACCTGGCGTTTAATACGGCGGCAAGCTTTGTATCCAATACCAACTGGCAGGCGTATTCCGGAGAATCTACCCTGTCCCATTTCTCACAAAGCATCGGATTGACAGTGCAGAATTTCGTTTCCGCCGCAACGGGCATGCCGTA
>CAMJRV010000492.1 GCA_946408315.1 uncultured Bacillota bacterium
CCAGTGACGTTATCCCGTCAAAAGCTTCGCCCGTCTGGGTTTCCATCTCCTTCAGCACCCGCGCCATCTCTGACGGGGTTTCAGCGATGCCTCCGCCGGAATGATTCCCCCCCGATGCTGTGAATTGGGCATTTTTTACCGAAATGTCCGAGAAAAGCCCCTCCAGTTCATCGGCCTGCGTCGGCTCTTCAAATTCCAGACAAACCAGCCAGGGAGCGAGGACCAGTATGAGGACAGCCACGATTGCAGCAGCCCCGATTGAGATCGTGCGCTTATTTATTTTTTTCATGACACCTCCGATTTCTCCCTCTTCAGCGCGTGGAACAGTGATTTCATCATACCAGTTTCGGAGCGGAAAGTTAAGCGAAAAAATAAATGCCAGTGACAGACTTATTCCCGCAGTCTGAAACACTGGCATTTCTGTTGAATTTCCGTTAATTAGCTGGCGTGATCCTCCACGTCTACAAACGCTTTGTAAATCGCCTTGATCGCCGTCTCGAAGTCCTTGTTCTCCACGCCGACGATGATGTTCATTTCGCTGGAGCCCTGGTCGATCATTCTGATGTTGACGCCCGCTTCGGATAATGCTCCGAAGAGCCTTGCCGATACGCCGCGCCGTTTTGCCATGCCGCTTCCTACCGTAGCGATCAGGGACATGTTCTCAAAGACGTCGACGGAATCCGGCTGCAGCTTTCTCTGGATTTCTTCCATCATATCGTCGAGCTTGCCGTTGAGCTTCTTGTCGGAAACGACGATGGAGATCGTGTCGATGCCGCTAGGCATATGCTCCAGGGGAACCTCGTAATCGTCGAGGATCTCCAGAAGCCGTTTCACGAACCCCCTTTCCGCTGACATCATATTTTTGTAAATACCGATTACGGTAAAGTCTTTATGGCCCGCAATCCCGGTAATAATCGTATCTTCCTTGCCGCTCGCTTCGGCGGTAATGATGGTGCCGGGGTCCTCCGGTTCGTTCGTATTTCTGATGTTGATCGGAATATCGGCCGCCCTGACCGGGTAGATGGCGTCCTCGTGGAGCACAGACGCTCCCATGTAGGACAGCTCCCTCAATTCCTTATAGGATATGGTGCTGATGGGCTTCGCATGGGGTATGATCCGAGGATCGGCCATCAGGAAGCCGGATACATCCGTCCAGTTTTCATAAATCTCTGCGTCCGCCGCCCTGGCGACCAGAGAACCGGTGATGTCGGAACCGCCCCTGGAGAACGTTTTGATCCTCCCGTCGGGATAGGTCCCGTAAAAGCCCGGAAGCACCGCTCTGTCGTGCTTCGCCAGTTCCGCTTTCAGAGCTTCATTGGTCTTCTCATTGAGAAACCTTCCCTTGGCGTCAAACTGAACCAGGCCTGCGGTGTCGATAAAATCATAACCCAGGTATGCTGCGGTCAGCAAGGCGTTGAGATATTCTCCCCGGCTTGCTATGTAATCCTCCGAAGCGCCTGCCTTCAGGTTTTGATTGATTTCATCAAACTGCTTCTGGAGATTCACATTTACGCCGAGATTGAATTCGATCGCCACATATCTGTCGCAGATCACCTGGAAAACCTGATCGTAGGGAACGTTATGATCGATATGCGTCTTGCACAGATACAGCAGATCTGTGATCTTGTTATCTTCATTAAACCTTTTCCCCGGTGCGGAAACTACTACAAACCTTCTATCGGGGTCTGACTCTACAATCTTCTTGACCTTTGCCAGTTGGATGGCGTCGGAAACGGAAGAGCCCCCGAATTTTGCTACCTTAATTCCCAATTATTCTCATTCCTTTCCAGACTGTAACGTTTGAAACATTCCTTACATTATATTATAGCAATGCAGATCCTGTTATCCTGTTATACAGCGCAAAATATAATGTTCTATTTTATCATGTCTTGAGCATCTTGTCTCAATAAATCTGCTTTGTCCGTCTTTTCCCACGGAACATCGATGTCGGTTCTTCCGAAATGGCCGTAAGCGGCGACCTGTCTGTAGAGCGGTCTTCTCAGATCCAGATCCCTGATAATGGATGCCGGTCTCAGGTCAAAGTGCTTGTTGACCAGTTCTACGATCTTTTCTTCCGGAATCTTCGCCGTTCCAAAGGTCTCGACCAAAACGGATACGGGCTTCGCGATGCCGATAGCATAGGCAAGCTCGATTTCGCATTTGTCGGCAAGGCCGGCGGCAACGATATTTTTGGCCGCATATCTGGCCGCATAAGCTGCGGAACGGTCCACCTTTCTCGGGTCTTTCCCGGAGAACGCGCCGCCGCCGTGTCTGGAATATCCGCCGTAAGTGTCGACGATGATTTTTCTTCCCGTCAGGCCCGAGTCTCCGTTCGGTCCGCCGATTACGAATCTTCCCGTCGGATTCACATAGTATTTCGTGTTTTCGTCAACCAGGGAATCGGGGATGATCGGATTGATGACATATTTGATAATGTCTTTTTTGATCTGCTCCTGGGTAACGTCTTCATCGTGCTGAGTGGAAACCAGGATCGTGTCGACTCTGACAACCTTGTCGTCATCGTATTCAACCGTAACCTGGGTCTTTCCGTCCGGTCTCAGATAGGCCAGCTTTCCGGACTTTCTCACATCGGCGAGCTGTTTCGCCAGCTTGTGGGCCAGAGAGATCGGCATCGGCATCAGTTCCGGCGTTTCGTTGCAGGCAAAGCCGAACATGATCCCCTGGTCTCCCGCTCCGGTAAGATCCAGCACGTCGCAGCTGGATTCTTCCTTGCATTCCAGAGCCTTATCAACGCCCATGGCGATGTCGCCGGACTGCTCATGGATGGCGGTCATTACGGCGCAGGTATTTCCGTCATAGCCGTATTCGCCTTTCGTATATCCGATATCACAGATGACCTTTCTGATCAGGTTCGGAATGTCGACATAGCAGCTGGTGGTGATCTCTCCTACGACGAGAGCCAGCCCTGTGGTGACGGTCGTCTCCGCTGCAACCCTTCCCATTGGGTCCTTTTCGAAAATCGCATCGAGTATGGCGTCGGAAATCTGATCACAGAGTTTATCCGGATGCCCTTCGGTTACAGATTCTGATGTAAATAATCTTTTCATTTTTCTTTCCTCCTGCGT
>CAMJRV010000493.1 GCA_946408315.1 uncultured Bacillota bacterium
TTGGAACGACACGAAATATGCCAAAGCTGTAATCGAAAGCTATGGAAGGCTTTCCAAGATTCCGGAATATATGATCGTAGGGGGTGAGAGCGTCATCGGTTATGACGACGGAATTGAAACCGCCCTGAATTATATCAGGGAGAATCAGATCACCATCGGTTTGATCGAGAATACGACCCAATTGCAGAACATCCTTCAGTACGGTGTCAATGATATCGTCAGCAACACCGGCTATAACACGGTGAGGATTTTTACCGTCTGGGATTATATTCAGAACCGGTATCAATACTATGGATACGAAGGAGCGAAGGAGATCGAAAACACCCTGTTCCGCGCGGTGGTGGAACGGAATGTGAGACTGATTTACTTCAAACCCATCAGGGAATACAAGGATCAGCAAGTTTACGTCACCGATCCGGAAGAATACAGAACGATGTTCTCCAATCTGGAAACGAGACTGGACAAGCATGATATCGAATTTGGCAGCAAGGCTTCCGTCATGAACCAGTATGCGGTAATGCCCTGGGCCAGGATCGCCATGGCGCTAGGCTGCGTTGCTGCGGCCGTCCTGCTCATCAGAGCAATTCTGCCCATCGGCAGACGCCTTAAGCTGGCGTTGTTCGCTCTGGGGGCCCTTGGGGCCGTAGGAGCCTTTCTCGTGATGCCGAGCTATGCGGTGCTGATTTCGTCCTTTGCCGCCGCGGTGATTTTCCCCAGCGTCGCCACCCTGTTCATCGTGAGGCAGAGCAAGGAATTTGCCGATACGCTGGACCGTTCGGAGCGGCTGCCAAAGATCATCGGCTTGGGGATTCTGACTCTTGTTTGCGGCGTTGCAATTTCTCTGATTGGGGGAATTATGACCGCAGCGCCTCTTTCATCGGTAAGATTCATGCTGGAAATCGATATTTTCAGGGGGGTCAAGCTGGCCCAGCTGCTACCGCTGATGTTCTTTATCGCTGCATATCTCGCTTACTATGGCTTCGGAGACAGCAAAAAGTATCCAGGAAAGCTGGAATATCACGATTTGAAAGATATGATGAACGCCAGTATCAAGGTCTGGATGGTCATTTTGGGCATGGTCCTTCTGGTTGTGGGATATTACTACATTGAACGGACCGGGCACGATTCCTCCATCGAGGTTTCCAACCTTGAAATGATTTTTAGAAATATGCTGGAAGACGATCTGATCGCCAGGCCGAGGAACAAGGAATTCCTCTTTGCCTTCCCTTCCGTCATGATGGTCGTCTATACCTCGATCCGGAAATTCAAGCTCTGGCCGATCCTGTTCGGGCTGGCTTCCGTCATCGGCATGACCTGTGTGAACAACACCTTTATGCATATCAGGACGCCGCTTTATCTCGGATTCGCCAGAACGGGGTATTCCCTGTTGTTTGGAATTATCGTCGGAATCGTTGGAATCCTGGTTTTCGAGGCAGGACACATAGTTTATAAAAAGCTGGAAAGGCAGATAAGATAGATGGTTCGGATACTGATTTCCGGATATTACGGATTTAACAATATTGGGGATGAATCCATCCTTCAGGCGGTGGTAGACAACCTGCGCGACAAGCTTGACGACATAGAAATTACAGTGCTTTCCCGGAATCCGGATTCTACGGCGCGAAAATACGGGGTGAATTCCGTCAATCGGAAATCCGCCAGGGACATCGTGAATGCGGTTCGCAAATGCGATCTTCTCATCAGCGGTGGGGGCAGCCTCCTTCAGGATGTGACGAGCAAAAAGAGCATCCTGTATTATCTGATGATCATGTGGGCCGCCTTCTTTTTCCGAAAAAAGGTGTTCATCTACAGTCAGGGGATCGGCCCGATCCTTTCTAAGATCAACCGGAGGCTGACGGCAGTCACGCTGCGCCATGCCAGCGGTATCGTGGTCCGGGACGAAACGTCGAAAGAGTTCCTCACGGAGATCGGCATCAGGGGGGATAAAATCATCGTCACCGCCGATCCGGTTCTGCGGATTAAAAAAGCGGAGCTGGATCTCGGCAAGGATATCTTGATTCGGGAAGGGTTTTCACCCGATCCGGGGCGGATGACGGTGGGCCTTGCCATCCGGGAAAAGAAGACGGACAGCAATTTTGTGGAGGAAATCTGCATTTCGATCCGTCGCCTCATCGACGAATATCAGGCTCAGATCGTGCTGATTCCGTTTCATTTTTCGGAAGATATGGCGGTGATCGAAGAGATTGAGAGAAGGCTTGGAGGCGGCGTCTGCTGCATCAAGCACAAATATCTGACCAATGAAATGCTCAGCATTATCGGGAATATGGATATCCTTGTGGGCGTCCGGCTTCACGCGCTGATCCATGCGGCGATTATGGACGTGCCTATGATTGCGATTTCCTACGATCCCAAGATCAACTCGTTCATGCATTCCATCGATATGAAGGCCATGTGCAGCGTCTACGACTTTAAAAGTGAATTCTTTATCGAGGAGTTCGACAAGACCGTTTCCCGGGCTGATTCCATCCGGGCAAAGGTAAGAAGCCGCATCGAAATGCTGATTAAAAAGCTCGACAATAACGAAGAACTGATTCAGGAGTTAGTGAAATGAAAAGAACACGTATCTTAGACGTTCCGGTGGATCTGGTCGACAGCCGGGAGGCTATGGAAATATTTCGGGAGCTTATGAAAACCGAGGATTGCAGTATGATCGTAACCCCAAATTCCGAGATCGTCGTCAATGCGGCGAAAGATCCGGAGCTGAAAGCGATCATTGAGCAGGCGGACCTGGTCATTCCCGACGGGATCGGGCTTGTATACGCATCTAAAATCATGGGCGTTCCGTTGAGAGAACGTGTGACGGGAATCGATTTTCTCGACGCGGTTTTAGGATATCTGGAGGAGACAGGCCAATCGATCTTTTTTGTGGGAAGCAAGCCGGGCGAGGGTGGACAGCCGGGGATCGCCGAGATTGCCGCGGAACGGATGAAGGAAAAATACAAGAAATTAAAGATTGCCGGAACCCATCACGGATATTTCAAAGAGCCGGATGAGGAAGCAATCGTAAAGGCGATCAACGAATCGGGTGCGGACTTCCTTTGCGCCGCGTTAGGCTCTCCCAAGC
>CAMJRV010000494.1 GCA_946408315.1 uncultured Bacillota bacterium
ATTGCCACATATTTTCCCCTGCCTACCCGATACGCGATCTCAAGCTCGCCGATGACTTCGGCGCCGGCATTCTTGGCCTTCTGTACAAAGCCCGTATCCAGCGGAACGCCGGGACTGATGACGACCATAGAAAGCTCGCCGGTGTTATCCGGCTCCTCCCCGAAATAGCAGGTAACGTTTTTATTTCTCAGAAACTGTATCAACTGTGTATCTATTTTATCCTCCGCCTTCTGGTCGTAGACCGAAACGACGGCTCCCAGCTTCAAAAGGGCCTGAGCCGCGGCGACGCCCGACTTGCCCATTCCTACAACAAGGATTTTCTTATTTTCCAACTGATTCACGATATCCCTTCTTCCTTTCGTACTTACTCGACAAACAGGATCACCGCCAGACTGATCAGGCACAGAGTAAGGGTTACGGCCCAGAACACCGCAACAACCTTCGTCTCCTTCCAGCCGCTGAGCTCAAAATGGTGGTGAATCGGGGGTATTTTAAAGATTCTCTTGCCTCTGGTCTTAAAGCTCACCACCTGCAGGATGACGGAAAGCGCCTCCGCCACATAAACTCCGCCGACGAACGGCAGGATCAGCACGCTGTTCATGATGATCGCCGCCGCTGCGATTCCCCCGCCCAGGGCGAGAGAGCCCGTATCTCCCATAAACACCCTGGCAGGATGTTTGTTGAACATTAAAAACCCAAAGCACGCTCCCGCGATGGCGGCGCTGAAAAGGGTTCCGGAAGGTGAGCCGGAAATAGACCCGGCAAAACCGAAAAATAAAGCGACGATCATCGTGACGCCGGAGGCAAGGCCGTCCAGCCCGTCTGTCAGGTTCACCGCGTTTACCATCGAAACGACGACAAAGGCGATGAACGGAACGTACCAAATTCCAAAATCTACTTTCATATCGATAAACGGTATGGCTATTTTCGTACCTAATACGGAAGTATGGGATTGATAGACCGCAAGAATTACTGCAATTAAAATCTGCAATACCAGCTTCTGTTTTGCCGTCAGCCCCAGATTCCGCTTCATCGTCACCTTGACGAAATCATCCAGAAAACCCAGGACGCCGAACGCCAGGAAGGCTCCCAGCATGACCAGCATATCCATCGTAGTCCTTCCGGAAGTCAGGCAGGTGATCAGAACCGCCGCGATGATCGCCAGCCCTCCCATAGTGGGAGTCCCGGTTTTCACCATATGGGATTGAGGCCCGTCTTCCCTGATGCTCTGTCCCGCTTTGATCCTCTTCAGGATCGGGATGATCAGAGGGGTGACGATGACGGTTATCAAAAACGCTATTACAGCCGGTACGATAATTTGTAAGTAATCCATGCTCAATTCATCTCCATTATTTTTTTTACCACTTGATCCATGGCCATGCCTCTTGAGCCTTTCAGCAGGATGACATCGCCAGATGATATCATACTACCAATGGCATCGATCAGCAACTCTTTTGTTTTATAATAATGGACTTTATCCTTCCCAAGTATTTCCTCAGCGGCGGCGGCCATATGCCTTGCCTGGGTACCCACCGCGAGAAGAAGATCCACCGGAAGTTCCGCCGCATACTTCCCGACCTCTGCGTGATAACCGTCGGAATTTTCCCCCAGTTCGAACATATCCGCAAGGACGGCGATCTTACGAAAGCCCCTTGTCGCGGCCAGGACGTCGAGGGCCGCCTTCATGGAATCGGGGCTGGCGTTATACGTATCGTCGATGATCTTCATCCCGTTCTTTCCTTTTATATTGAGGCGCTTATCCGTAATTTCCAGCTTCAGAAGACCGTTTGCCGCTTCCTCCATCGTAATTCCGCAGGACACCGCCGCAGCGACGGCAAGGGCTCCGTTGTACGCGTTATGACGGCCCGGCACGGGAAGGCGGAACGTCTGCAGCGCTTCCTTATGTTCGATGGAGAATTCGACGCCGTCCTCTCCAAGATCTATGATATTGGAAATGATGAAGCTGCTTCTTCCCGTCTCTCCCGTCGTGACGAGCTTATAGCCTCCCTGAACGTCTTTTCTGGAGAGCAGATCGTTGTCTTCGTTGACGATGAGGATACTGTCCGGCGTGAAGTAGTTCGTAATTTCCAACTTCGCCTTCAGGATGTTTTCCCTGCTTCCGAGATTCTCGATATGGGACATGCCGATGTTGGTGATGATACCGATATCGGGACGAACGAGGCCGGCCAGCAGGTCGATCTCTCCCAGCTCGCTCATGCCCATTTCAAAGATTCCGACCTCCGTATCCTCCGGCATGGAAAGTACCGTAAGGGGCAGTCCGATATGGTTGTTTAAGTTCCCGATATTCCTGGCCGTCCTATATTTTTCGGAAAAGATCCGATAAAGCATCTCCTTGGTGGATGTCTTTCCCGTGCTGCCCGTCACCCCGATTTTTATGATGGAAAACAACGACAGATAATAGACAGCCAGATCCTGGAGGGCCCTGGTGGTATCCTCCACCAGAATCAGGTTCAGAGCGCCCTGCGCCGGACCGCTCTCCCGTTTCAGGTTATAGTCCTGTACCTGCTTTTCATCGGGCTTTCGGGAGAGGACCACCGCAGCGCAGCCCCCCTCAATGGCCTGCGGGATGAATTCGTGGGCGTCGTGCTGCTCCCCGATCAGCGGAAAGAACACGTCTCCTTCCGCTGCCTTTCTCGAATCCGTCGATACTCCCGTCACTTCACTTTTCAGTTCACCCAGCAGCAGCTCTCCCCTTACCGCTTCTACGATCTGTTCTATTGTCAGCTTTTTCATGTTATTCACCGTCTTCTATTATTTGTTTTACAGCCTCTCTATCATCAAAATGATGTTTCTCCGTCCCGATGATCTGATACGTCTCGTGACCTTTTCCGGCTATCATTATTATGTCTCCTTTTTTATAGATGGAAACAGCTTTTTTAATTGCTTCATATCTGTTTTCAATGACTTCATAATTACAGCCCGTTTCATAAATCCCGGCTTCGATGTCCGCCGTGATCGTTTCCTGCTGTTCGGTCCTCGGATTGTCGCTCGTAATGATGCAGTAATCGCTGAACTTGCCCGCGACCATTCCCATCATGGACCGCTTTCTCTTGTCCC
>CAMJRV010000495.1 GCA_946408315.1 uncultured Bacillota bacterium
GCCTGATTCCGTCCACGGTGAGCCAATCGTGCCAGGTGCTGATTTCCATCAGGGTCCCTCTTTCCGCACAGGCCAATGCGATCTCACCGATGTCAAAGACACCCTTGTCGCCGGGATGGGTCAATATATTGATCTTATTTTCATAGATCGCCCGGACCGTCAGGTCCGTATTGATCTGCTTCTGTCTTCTCGTGCTTTTATGAAACCACCCGTCGAGGATAAAATTTCGGGCGTGTACGCCCAGCGCAAAGACCGGTTTTTCTCCGAAAACGCCGTAATGATATCCGGCCAGCAGATAGTCGAACTGGCTCAGCTCTCCCTCTGTCACATCCAGGGCACCCGAAGGATTGATGATATTCGCTTCTACTCCAAGCAAAATTTCGATCTCCGGGTAAAGGGGCTTCAACCGGTCCACCTCCCTGCGCATGACGGAAATATTGCTCCGCTTTACGCCGTAGGTCACATGGCCCGGTCCGTGGTCGGAGATTCCGACGGCAGAGAGCCCTCTGGCGATAGCCGCCTTGACGTTATCTTCAATAGAACCCTTTCCGTGAGAAAAGGTGGTATGGGTATGAATATCATATGACAGGCGATAATGGTCCACTGGTTACTCTCCTATTATTCTCCTATGATCCTTACTTCCGGCTCCAGCAGCACGCCGAATTCCTCCATGACGGTACTTCTGATGATCTCCATCAGATCGATGATATCCGCTGCGGTAGCACCGCCGGTATTGATGATAAAGCCGGAATGCAGGGGCGAAACCTGGGCGCCTCCCCGGGACAGTCCTCTCAGTCCAGCATCCTGGATCAGCTTCCCGGCAAAATGATTGTGGGGGCGCTTGAAAAAGCTCCCGGCGCTGGGATAACTCAAAGGCTGCTTTTCAGTCCTTCGAGCCGTAAGCTCCTTCATTCTCGCACTGATTTTCTCGGGATCACCCTTTTTCAGCAGAAACGTCGCTTTCAGAAGGACATCCCCCGTATCCTGCAAGATACTGTGCCGGTACGACAGTTTCAGGTCTTCCTTGTTCAGTGTGAAAACTCGGGTACCATCCTTTGACAGGACTTCTGCGCTTTCTACGATCTGGGAAATTTCGCCGTCATAGGCTCCGGCATTCATGAATACCGCTCCGCCTATGGTGCCCGGAATTCCCGACGCGAATTCAAAACCGGTAAGAGACGCGTTGCCTGCCTCCACGGCTGCAGCGGAGAGCAGCGCTCCCCCGCCCGCCTCAAGGCGTTCTCCGTTCACATGAAGCTCCTGAAACGGCTTGCCGATTCTCAGGATCACCCCCTTGTATCCCGAATCCTTCACAAGCAGGTTGGAGCCGTTTCCGACAACCATATGCTTCGCCTCATACTTTGACAGCACTTTCAACGCATAGGACAATTCCTCCGCGCTGCCGGGCTCCACAAGAAGAGCGGCGTTCCCTCCCGCTTTAAACGATGTGTATTCCTTCATCGGCGCATCCTGCACCATTCTTTTTTTATCTATCCGTAACGACAATTCATCATAAATTTGATTGATATTCAAAGCATTTCCTCCATCTAATTAGAGATACTTCTATTATATTAAAAAACCTGTTCAAAGTAAACATCCGAAATGGGAATCGCCTGTGAATCATAATAATGTCTCCATTTTGAATGTATGAATATTTATAAAAAAATTTGTATAAATATTTATTTTTTTCTTGCCATCTCTCCCCTCCGATGATATACTTTTTTCATTAATTATTTTGGCGGGATGCTTCGGCATCTCATGCGGAATATCTCGCGGCGCATTGCCGCGGATCAGATAGAGGCTTACCGGCCCGAAAAGCAAAAAGGAGGAAAAAACAATGGCGAAAGAAAAAGTTGTATTGGCGTATTCAGGCGGTTTGGATACATCCATTATATTGACCTGGCTCAAGGAAAATTATGATTATGATGTGATCGCAGTCTGCTGCGACGCGGGCCAGGCCGATGATTTTGAGGCGGTGGATAAGAAGGCGTACGCCACAGGCGCGGCCAAATCCTATGTCATCGACATTCGGGAGGAATTCATTACCGAGTATATCTGGCCGACCTTGAAGGCAGGCGCGGTCTATGAGAACGATTATCTGCTGGGAACCTCTATGGCAAGACCTCTCATGGCAAAGAAGCTGGTCGAAATCGCCGAGCAGGAAGGCGCTTATTATATCTGCCACGGCTGCACCGGGAAAGGGAACGATCAGGTTCGTTTTGAGGCGACGATCCACGCGCTGAATCCGTCGATCAAGATCATAGCGCCTTGGAGATTCTGGGAGTTCAAGTCCAGAGAGGATCTTCTGGACTACGCGCAAAAGCACAATATTCCGATTGCCCAGTCGAAGGAAAAAATCTACAGCAGAGACCAGAACATCTGGCACATCAGCCATGAGGGAGGAAACCTGGAAAGCCCATGGAATCAGCATCTCGACGACATCCTCGTCATGAGCGTGCCGCCGGAAGAAGCTCCGGACAAGGCGACTTTTATCGATATCGATTTTGAAAAGGGCGCCCCTGTGGGACTGAACGGCAAGAAGCTGTCCCCCATTGAGCTGCT
Source organism: uncultured Bacillota bacterium (assembly GCA_946408315.1). Taxonomy (GTDB): domain Bacteria; phylum Bacillota; class Clostridia; order Peptostreptococcales; family Anaerovoracaceae; genus Anoxybacterium. The sequence continues at coordinate 2,563 of CAMJRV010000495.1, forward strand.
CACCGAACTGAATAAAATCGGCGGTGAAAATGCAATCGGTACCATCGATATCATAGAAAACCGTCTCGTGGGAATGAAGTCCAGAGGCGTTTACGAGACGCCGGGAGGAACGATCCTCTACAAGGCCCACGCCGATCTTGAAAAATTGATCCTTGACAGAGATACCATGGCGTATAAGAATATAGTGGGACAGAAATATGCGCAATTGGTCTATGACGGCCTGTGGTTTACCCCCCTGCGGGAGGCCATCGACGCGTTTGTGAACTCGACCCAGGAGCTGGTTACGGGAACGGTTAAGATGAAGCTCTATAAAGGCAACTGCCTTCCTGTGGCTTCCAAATCGGAAAATTCCCTCTACAGCGAAGAGTTTGCAACCTTCAGCAAGGACGACGTCTACAACCAGAAGGACGCGGAAGGTTTCATCAATCTGTTCTCCCTGGCAATGAAGATCAGAGCGATCTTAAAGCAGAACAAGCAAGGAGGAAAAACTGAAAATGAAGCTCTGGAAAGGA
>CAMJRV010000496.1 GCA_946408315.1 uncultured Bacillota bacterium
TGCTTGCTAATTCTGCGCAAACCTATTTCGTTACACTTCTAAAAATATCGGCAGGATCACCGGACTTCTCTTCGTCTTTTCATAGATGAAATTCTTCAGCTCATCCTTGACGGCATTCTTCAGACCGGACCAGTCTCTCAAACCGTCCGCATAGCATTTATCCAATCTTGCGCTGACCGCCTTCTTCGCTGAATTCATCAGATCCTCGTTTTCTCTTACATAAACGAAACCTCTTGAAATAATATCCGGTCCGGAGCAGATCATGCCGGTGCTCTTATCGATGGCCGCAACCACGATAATCAGACCGGATTCAGACAGAAGCTTTCTGTCTCTCAATACGATATTTCCCACATCTCCTACGCCGAGGCCGTCTACCAGTACGGCAGAAGCGGCAACCTCTTCCTTGGATTTGACGACGTTGTCTTTCGTCAGATGAAGGACTTCTCCGTTTTCTAAAATATAGATATTTTCCGAGGACATACCGAGCTGCTCCGCAATGGAAGCATGCTGCTTCAGATGCCGGTATTCTCCATGAACGGGCATAAAGAATTTCGGCTTGATGATAGAATGAATCAGCTTCAGCTCTTCCGCGCAGGCATGGCCTGACACATGGATGTCGGCAATATCGGAATAAATGACGTCGGCTCCTTTTTCAAAGAGCTTGTTGACGACGTTGGAAACGGTCTTTTCGTTTCCGGGAATGGGACTTGAGGACAGGATAACCATATCCCCTTTCTTGATCTGAACCGCCTTATGGTCCGAGGAAGCCATCCTGGACAGCGCGGACATAGGCTCTCCCTGGCTGCCCGTCGTGATGATCACGAGCTGCCGGTCGGGAATATTCTTGATCTTGTTGATATCCACCAGTACGCCTGCCGGAATATTCAGATATCCCAGCTCAATTGCAAGATTGACCACATTCACCATGCTTCTGCCGGAAATCGCAACCTTTCTGTTGTACATGACGGCAGTGTCGATGATCCTCTGAACCCGGTGAACGTTGGAGGAGAACGTGGCGATCAGAATTCTCGCTTCGGAGCCCCGGAAGATATTTTCCAGAGTGACGCCGACAGTTCGTTCCGAATTGGTGTACCCTTTTCGTTCTGCATTGGTGCTGTCCGCCATCATCAAAAGTACGCCCTTGTTTCCCAGATCGGCAAGCCGCTGGAAATCGATAGGCTCTCCGTCCACCGGCGTATAATCGATCTTGAAGTCTCCCGTATGGAAGACAACGCCTGCCGGGGTCGTGATGGCAAGGCAGATTGCATCGGCGATGGAGTGGGTTGTCCGAATCGTTTCAATTTTAAATTCACCGATTTTCACGGTCTGTCCGGCCTTGATGGTGTTGAGCTTTCCCTTGATACCGTGTTCCTTCAGCTTGTTTTCCACAAGCCCAAGGGTCAGTCTCGTACCGTAGATCGGTATATTCAATTCTTTCAGCAGATATGGTATGGCTCCGATATGGTCCTCGTGTCCATGGGTCAGAATCATGCCCTTTACTTTTTCCCGATTCTTGATCAAGTAGCTGAAGTCGGGAATTACAATGTCAATTCCGAACATTTCATCATCAGGAAACGACAGTCCGCAGTCGATAATCATGATGTCATTTTTGTATTCCAACAAGGTCATATTCTTTCCGATTTCGTTCAGACCTCCGATTGGAATCACCTTTACCGGGCTGTTTCCTTTATTTGTTTCTAAGATTTTCAAAAAAATTTCAATCCTTTCTTTGTTTTATTTTTTTCCGCTCTAATTTTGTTATGATTTACAGCCCGGGAAGCTGTGTCATGGGATTCTCAAAGGGAGACCTGAAACCTTGTACCAAGCTTAGCAGTAGAAATCTGCAAATCAAAGATTTGGGATTTCTGTGCATAAGTTCGCCATCAATTTGCTTAGCAAATTGGGCGAGCTACTATGCGGCGCTTTCGCGCAGCATACAAGCGAGGGAGGCTCCTGTGAGAATTCCATGGCACTGCACATCGGTTGTAAATCATAACGATTTTATTATTTTACGACAATATTGATTAATTTATTTGGCACGGCAACAACTTTTACGATTTCTTTGCCTTCCAGCAGCGCTTTTACCTTTTCATTGCTCATAACGGTTTCTTCCATCTGTTCTCTGGAAAGACCGTTGGCGATTTCGAGCTTGTCCTTCACTTTTCCGTTGAGCTGAACGACGATCTCGATGGAATCCTTGACCAACGCGGCTTCGTCATAGACCGGCCATTTTTCCAGGTAGACGGTGCTCTTATGACCGGTATGCTCCCACATTTCCTCGCAAATATGCGGGGTAAACGGAGACAGGACTAAAATGAGGTTTTCGATAGCTGTTTTCAGCAGACCGAGGTTTGGCTCGTCAATTTCCTTATAGCGGTAAATTTCGTTGACCATCTCCATGATGGAACTGATTGCCGTGTTGAAATTGAAGCGGCCGCCCACATCCTCCGAAACCTTTTTGATCGTGGCGTTCATGGCATAGTTAAGTTTCTTGTCCTCTTCGGTCAAAGCCTGAGTAGAAGCGTCAACGTCCTTTACCTTTTCGCTCAGTTCGGACACGAGGCGATGCACCCGGTTCAGGAAACGGTAGCTTCCCTCTACGCCGGCGTCAGACCATTCCAGTTCTTTTTCCGGCGGTGATGCGAACAGGATGAACAGGCGCGCCGTATCCGCACCGTACTTGTTGATGATCTCTTCCGGGCTGACGACGTTCCCTTTGGATTTCGACATCTTGGTGCCGTCCTTGAGGACCATCCCCTGGGTCAGCAGGTTTGTAAACGGTTCGTCGGCCTTGCTGTAGCCCAGATCATACAGGAACTTCGTAAAGAATCTGGCATAGAGCAGGTGTAAAATCGCATGCTCGACGCCGCCGATATACTGATCCACCGGCATCCAATAATCTGCTTTCTTCTGATCCCAGATGCGTTCGCTGTTCTTTGCGTCGGTATAGCGAAGGAAATACCAGGAAGAATCCAGGAAAGTATCCATCGTATCCGTTTCTCTCGTCGCCTTCCCGCCGCATTTTGGACATGTCGTGTCGATAAACGTCTTGCTGGTGGTCAGAGGGGATTCTC
>CAMJRV010000497.1 GCA_946408315.1 uncultured Bacillota bacterium
AATCGGCAGAGAGCTGGATATCATCTCAGGCGGCGCTACCACCTCTTTCCCGATGGTGCTTGCCGGAACGATGCCCAAGCGGATCAATAACCTCAGAATGGGCGAGGGAATCATCCTTGCCAAGGACCTGAAGGACCTGTTCCGGATCGACATGAGCTTTATGTATCAGGACGCATTTACCCTGAGAGCGCAGATCATCGAGCTGAAAGACAAACCGAGCTATCCGGTGGGAGAGCTGTCCTTTGACGCCTTCGGCAATGTAGGTACTTATGAGGACCGGGGGATCAGGAAGCGAGCTCTTCTCGGAATGGGCAAGGTGGATGTCGCCTTCCCGGATATGATCTATCCGAGGGACAAGGGGATCGAAGTGATCGGCGCAAGCAGCGATCATCTCATTCTGGATGTGGAAGACGCGGAGCGGGAATTGAAGGTAGGCGATATCGTGGAATTCGACCTGTGCTATGCGACCATCGTATACGTCACCAATTCGCCGAACGTCAGGATCGTATGCAAATAAGAAAACAAAAATAAAAGTGGAAATAAAAGGGGACTGCGCACAAGCAATGGTGTATCCTGTCAAACAGACAGGAGTACACGAAAATCGCTTGTGGGGCAGTCCCTTTATTTATTCGAGCCCGTATGATTTTGAAACCGTATGATGCACCACTTCCTGCAAAGATGGACTGTAGCCCTGAGAAATGTAAAAGTTTGCGTATCGGTTGGCAAACAGAATCCGGTCCCCGTCTGAAAATCCCATGACCGTTCCGAAGCAGAAGGCCGCGTTGAAATGGTCTCCGGCGCCTGTGGACAGCTTGGGCTGCTCTACGAAAAGCGTTGGATGAAGCGTCGTCCCGCGACAGGTGGCGAGAAAGCTTTCTCGGATCGTATGGATAAGGACTTCGTCGATGCCGTACCGCGCCCGCAGGAGCTTTGCGATGGAAGCCGGTTCCCGACTGCCGTCCAGCACACGGGAGGAGATCACGTGTGCCTCGTTTTCGTTGACGCTCAAAATTGCGGTTCGCTGCTTCGCAAAGCGGCCGATCAGGCGGAGAACGGCTTCGATCTCATCCTGTGTTTTGCGGGAACAGTCGCAGAGGTCGAAGAAGGCAAAACGGCTTTTGTCACATGGCTCTCCGGCAAAGGCTTCCTCATAGGCGGCTTCCCACAGCTCTTGTGCAAAGGCAAGCTCGCTCCAATTCAGAAGCGCCGTCAGATCGGCGTTTCTGAAAACTTCCGCGGCCTTTCCGCCGGTCGCGCCGAGTACCAGCTCCCAAGGGAAGCCGGGCAGTGCGATGTCCGGCGCGAGAAAGACTTTGCCGTCCCGAAATTCCAAATTGGTAGACTGACCTGCGGGGGCAAAGGAATACAGGCGGCACGGCATTTCCTGAAAGGTCCGGTCTATCGCGCCGTCTTCCCCCAGCATGCCGATGCAGGTCACGTCCAGCCCCAGCTTGCCCGCGCCCCGTGAGAAGAGGGGCAGATTGCCTCCAAGCTGCTTTGCTTCCACCTTCAGCTCGATGGAGCAGCTTTTCTCGGCACAGCTTACCAGATATTCACCGAACTCCCGGATCGTTTCAAAAAACTCGGCGGGCGCGTCCTGGGACGCAGCCTGGCGGACCGGGCGGGCAATGGTATCGATAAAGCCGTCAAATCCGACGACAAACTTCTTCGATGCGATCTCAGCCTGCCGCACAGGCAGGCCTTTCAGCGCATTCACAGCTTCGCCGCGGCTGCCTGATCCACCACCACATAGCAATTCGGATGGCTTTGCAGCACGCTGGCAGGCACCTTGTTTGTGATTTCCCCTTTTACTGCGCGTCCGATAATCTCTGCCTTATGAGGACCGTTTGCAATCAGTATGACTTTTTTTGCTGCCATGATCTGGCTGATCCCCTGAGAGAGTCCGAATTCCGGATGGAACTGATCGCCGAAGTATTTTGTCATCACCTGTTTTGTCGTCTCCGACAGCGGGATGATATGTGCGCTCAGCTCAAAGTCCACCCCGTCTTCGTTGAAGCCCAGATGGCCGTTCATCCCGATTCCCAGCACAGAGACCTCCAGAGGACCGTGGGTTTCGATAAAACGGTCCAACAGCTGCCGTTCGTTTTCCATGTCAGCCGCCGCTCCGTCGATGATATGGGTTTCCGCAAAGGGCTTCTTCAGGCGGCCAATCAGATTTTCATCGAGAAACAGGCCGCAGGAGCCTTTGTCCTGGTGGGAAAGGCCGATCCACTCATCCAGCGAGACGTAGCGTGCTTTTGAAATATCCACCGTTCCGGCGTTTACCATGTCGGTAAATGCATGGAACATTCCAAGTGGAGTATCCCCGGCGGGAAAGCTGACGAGGGACTCCGGGTTTTCCCGGATGCTGTCCGCGGCCAGTTCCGCCGCCTTTCGGCTCATTTCTTCGTAATCTTTGGAAACGATAATTTCCATTTTGAACCTCCTATTTCATCAAGTGTATCTCTTTCAGATAATCCAGGTTTCGCTTGGCGGAAGCCGCGGCCTGCTCATTGGTGGCCCGGGGCATGTCCGACTCCACGACTGCGATCCCGTCAAAGCCGACGTCGTCGAGCACTTGCTTGATCTCTCTGAAGTCTATGATCCCGTCGGGCAGGTCGCACATCACGTTGATGTCAAAGGCCGTGTCCGAGTCGAGGTTTTCCGCCAGTACCTTGGCGTAGACGGCGCCGTCGATCTGCTTGAAGTGGAGATACGGGATGCGGGACGCGTATTTGCGGAGAAAATCAGGAGCGGAGGGATCGCCCGGCTGCCCGTTTCCGTTGACATAGGCGTGGTGTCCCGTATCGAAGCACAGGCTGAGTCCGGTGTAATCCATCAGCCGGATGATTTCCTCTTCCGTCTCGATCAGGGATTTGATGTGGGGGTGATAGACGGTCTGGATGCCGAACTTCTCCTCGGTGAACCGTCCCAGCGTTTGGAGCATTCCGAGATATTTGTCCCAGAGCGCCGCAGAGTAATTCGCCTTCTTTTCACTGTAAAGTCCAACGTCGGATTCGTCCATTGTCACGAGATAACGGCCGCCGAGAGAGCGGATGCGCTCGCACAGCG
>CAMJRV010000498.1 GCA_946408315.1 uncultured Bacillota bacterium
TGGCTTCTCTTGAAGATATGGTTTCCCCGGGCATTTCCGCCTGCGTGGGCTGTAACGTGGAGCTGACGCTGAGGACCTGCCTGAAGGTCCTGGGACCAAATACGATTCTCGCAGTCCCTCCCGGATGTATGGGAGGCGTCGGCGTCGTGGGCTGGGATAAGAAGACCGGAACGAAGATACCGGTGTTTTTCCCGCTTCTGGATAATGTGGCCTCCATGCTCTCCGGAATCAAGATGCATTATGAGAGAGAGGGGCGCAAGGTCAATGCGGTGGCCTTTGCAGGCGACGGAGCATCGACGGATGCCGGAATGCAGTGCCTGTCAGGGGCCGCGGAGCGCGGCGACAAGCTGATCTACATCTGCTACGACAACGAGGGATATATGAATACGGGCTATCAGCGGAGCAGCGCCACGGCCAAATACTCATGGACCAGCACCACACCGGTCAGCCGGGACGGCAAGGGCGGAAAAAAGCAGAATAAAAAAGACTTCCCGATGATTATGGCGATGCACGACATCCCGTATATGGCTACATGCAGCCCCGCCTATATCCCGGATATGATCTCCAAGGTGGAAAAGGCCATGGAGGCTTCCGAGCGGGGACTTGCATACCTTCACGTATATAACCCATGCCTGACGGGCTGGGGGATTCCGTCGGAAAACAGCATAGAAGCCTGCCGACTGTCCGTAGCGACAAATTTCTTTCCGCTCTATGAGGTCATTGACGGAAAGTTTGTAATCAGCAAAGAGTTTAAAAATCCGCTGCCGGTCAGGGATTTTGTAAAGGGCATGAAGAAATTCAAGCATCTGACCGACGGAGAGATCGAGGAATTACAGCAGCTTGTGGATACCAAGTGGAACAGAATTAAAAAGCTGGCGGACCTGTAGGAGGAGTGGAGACGGAATGAAAAATAATTTACACGCGCTGTTTGATCCGGAAAATATCGCAATCATCGGCGCCTCTTCCAATCCCATGAAAGCGGGCTACATCATCCTCAGCAATTTGATCCGCATCGGATATCCGAAAAAGGTCTTTCCGGTCAGCGTCAATGAAGAAAGCATTTTGGACTTCCCCTGCTATAAAAAGCTTTCCCAAGTGGAGGACACGGTGGAGCTTGTGGTGCTGATCACTCCTTCCGAGCTGATCTATGACATCATGAAGGATCTGGAGCTCAGAATGGCCGCAAAGAATGATGTAAAAGTCATCGTATGCGCTGCCGCCAACTATGGGGAAACCAGGACGGAAGAAGGAAGGCGGAGGCAGGCTTGCCTCATCGACACCGCGGGGAAGTACGGCATCCGGGTTTTAGGGCCCAACTGTATCGGTGTGATCGACAATATCAACCGGGTCGATACGACCTTTGTGGAAACCCTCCTCCCAAGTGAGACGCGCGGGAAAAAGGGCGGGATCAGCTTCATCTCCCAAAGCGGTTCCATCGCGGCCGCTATTCTGATGAAAGGCGCGTCCCAGCCGGCTCCCATCTCCATCAACAAGTTTGTTTCCATCGGAAATATGGCGGACGTGGACTTTATCGATCTGCTGGAGTATTTTGAGCAGGATGAGGACACGAGGGTGATCGGAATGTACATGGAGGGCTGCGCCGATGGGAAAAAGCTGATTGAAACGATGGCAAGGATCGCCAGGAAAAAGCCTATCGTCGTTTTAAAGGTCGGAAGAAGCGATGTTGGAGCGGAGGCGGCAAACTCTCATACCGGATCGCTGGCGGGAGCCGACGAGGTATACAGCGCGGCCTTCAGACAGTTTGGCATAATCCGGACCTACAACATGCAGGAGTTGATCGACAATCTGCAGGCATTTGACTCACTTCCGCTGCCCGAAGGCAATCGTGTGTTTATTCTCTCCCAGACGGGAGGTTTCGGCATATACAGTACCGACGCCCTTTTAGAGCAGAAAACGCTGCAGATGCCGGTGGTGACCTCCGAGACGAAAGAGCGGCTGCGGTCCATGCTGCCGGAGATGGCCAGCATCTGTTCCCCGGAGGGGTACGCGGATATTACAGCCTCTGCAAACGTTCGGCAGCACGTTGACGCGTTAAGGGCCGTGCTCGGCGACGAAAGGGTGGACAGTGTAATCTTTTTAACGGTAGTTCCTTCGTTTTTGCCTCAAAAGGAGCTGGCTGAGGAATTGATTCGGTTTCTGAAGGAAGAGGACCAAAGCGGAAAGCCTGTCTATGTTTCGGTTCTGGCCGGAAATTATGTATGGGGATGCAGGGCGCTTCTGGAAAGCGGCGGGATCAAAACCTTTGATGAACCGGCAAATGCGGTCAGCGCCGTAAAGAACATGACGGAGTATGGAATGTTCCTCAGCGCTTTGAAGGGAGGGGAAGAGTTTGAGCAGATTTCTGAATGAATTGGAGGCCAGCGAGCTTCTGGCAGGTCACGGGCTCCCTATGGCGAAGAGCTTTCTTTGCAGGACGCCAGACGAGGCGGCAGAGAAGGCGAAATTATTGCAATTTCCGGTGGTAATGAAGATCCTTTCCCCGGACATCCTGCATAAAACCGATGCGGGCTGCGTCTTTCTCGATCTCAAAAGCGGGGAAGAGCTGGAGACGGCCTTTCATAAGATCATGGAGAATGCAAAGAAATATAAGCCTGACGCCCGAATCGACGGAGTCCTGATCCAGGAAATGGCGGAGAAAGGTTTGGAGCTGATCGTCGGGATGAAGCGCGATCCGCAGTTCGGGCCGCTGATCCTGGTGGGGAGCGGAGGAATCTTTGTGGAAGTGTACAAGGACGTCGCCATGCGCCTGCTGCCTATTGGGAAGAGGGAAGCGACGCAGATGCTGCGGGAAATCAAACTGTATCAGGCCATAGCGGGTTCCCGCGGCACGGCCTTCGATGAGGAAGCGATCCTGGACGCACTGCTTAAGGTCTCAGATCTGATCGCTAAGCACCCTGAAATTGAGGAACTGGATATCAATCCCCTTTTCGTTTATGAAAAGGGGAGGGGCGTCAGAGGGGTTGACGCTCTGGTCAGGATAGAATCATAAAACCAATGGAAAAAGAGCGGACCCGCCTTGGAAGGATATCTTCCCCGGCGGGTCTGCTCTTT
>CAMJRV010000499.1 GCA_946408315.1 uncultured Bacillota bacterium
AGGGAGAATAATACGGTAGTTTTGTATCATTTGTATAAGAGGAACAAAAGGGAGGGATTTTATTGAAACGGTTAGGGAAATTTTCTATGATAAAAGGCAGCTTTTTTCTGCTGCTGCTGTTCGGTCTGGTGCTTTTCTCAGGCTGCAGCTCCGACTCCGGAGGGAAAAGCGGGGAGGAAGGAGGATCTTCTTCCGATTCTGCCGATCTGACCAGCTTTCAGACGACGGATATCTACGGAGAAGAAAAGGACCAGAGCATTTTCGAGGACTATACGCTGACCATGGTGAATATCTGGGGGACGTTCTGCCCGCCCTGCCTTGAAGAAATGCCGTATCTGGGTGAAATCCAGAAGGAATATGAGCCGAAGGGTGTCAATCTTGTCGGTATCGTAGTGGATGTGCAGGATATGAAGCTTGCGCCCATCGAGGATCAGATCACCCTTGCCAAAGAGATCGCGGAGGAGACCGGGGCGGACTATACGCACCTGCTCATTTCGGAAGAAATCCTGGATTCGGTGGTGAGCCGGTTCGATTCGATTCCCGTCACGTTCTTTGTGGACAGCACGGGGAAGATCGTGAGCGAGATTTACGTCGGAGGCAGAGAAAAGAAGGATTGGGTTGATATTATTGAAGAAACTCTCAAAAATCAGGAATCATAATGGAAAATCGGCAATCGGACTGCTTGTTCCGGCCACCCTCATTCTGGCGGGAGCCGCCTTTGTGCTGATCGGCATCGAGCGCGGCGAAGTGGGTATTGTGCTGAGAAAGGCCATCAATATATGTCTGGAGTGTATCGGCATTGGCTAATTTGTTTGCGGCGGCAGGCACCAGAATCCGCCTTCTGGTGCAGCTCGGATTTACGGCAGCGACCAACAGCTATGTGAAAGGCTTTGCCGACGGCAGAATCTATACCGGTCCGCTAAAATCGGCCTGTGTGCCGGGGTTGAGCTGCTATTCCTGTCCCGGTGCGCTGGGGTCCTGCCCGGTGGGCGCGCTGCAAGCCGTTCTCGCATCGAGAAACTACAGCTTTTCGTTCTATCTGACCGGGTTTTTTCTCATGGTGGGAGCGGCGTTCGGCAGATTCGTCTGCGGATGGCTTTGTCCGTTCGGTCTGGTACAGGATCTCCTGCATAAGATACCGTTAGGCAGGAAAATAAGAGCGGTCAAAGGCGACCGTTATCTGCGGCTGCTGAAATATGGAATACTGCTGGGCTTCGTCATCCTGCTTCCGCTGTTTGTCGTCGATTTTGTGGGGCAGGGGGAACCCTGGTTCTGCAAGTGGATCTGTCCCTCGGGAACGCTGATGGCCGGCTGGCCTCTGGTCCTGCTCAATAATGGAATTCGTCAGGCTGCAGGTTTTCTGTTCGTATGGAAAAGTCTGATCCTCATCGTTCTGATCGTCCTTTCCATCTTCCTGTACCGGCCTTTTTGCAAATATCTCTGTCCCCTCGGCGCGATTTACGGCCTGTTCAATCCCATCGCCCTTTACCGCTTCCGCATCGATCAGGGAAAATGTACGAACTGCAATGCCTGTCAGAGAGCCTGCAAGATGAATATTCAGGTGAGGAAGAATCCCAACAGCATGGAATGTATCCGCTGCGGCGACTGTATTTCCGCATGCAGGCCGAAGGCGCTTGCCAGAAGGTAGCTGCGCCGCTTTCACCGGGGAATCTTGTCAGCAAAAAATTCCTGCAATGGGTCGATAAAAAATAATTTCTGTGATAGAATAGATGAAATGTATGGATAGGAGCGATTTGGTATGGAAAAATTATTTTTGCCGCTCGTGATAGCCTTCCTGATCTTGTCGACGATGGTGATTTCGGCCATCGGAGAGGATCACCTCAGCAAGCGAGGAGATCAGCAGATCTGCGTTGAAAGCAGAAGCTGTGCAATCAACTATATGAATAAGTTAAGAAGTGAACAGGAGTGAAGACATGTCGGACTGTATATTTTGCATGATTGCCAATCAGGAGATTCCCTCCAAGGTCGTCTATGAGGATGACAGGATTCTGGTATTCCATGACTTGGAGCCTCAGGCTCCGGTTCATGTGCTGATGATCCCCAAAAAGCACATCGCATCCCTGGATGAGCTGACGGAAGAAGACGCCGGACTGATCGGACACCTCATGCTGAAGGTGAAAGAGGTAGCCTCTCTTCTCGGACTGGAAAACGGATACCGCCTGGTCAATAACTGCGGAGAAGACGGAATGCAGACTGTAAAACACTTGCATTTCCATCTTCTGGGCAAAAGAAAAATGATCTGGCCGCCGGGCTGATTAAGACTTGCTCATTGGTAATAAAAAAGACTTGCCTAATAGGCAGAAAGCATGTATAATACTTTTGTTATAGGTAATTCCGTTTGATAAGCATCTAAGAGATTTCAGAACATGGAGGGAGGGGAATGAGTAAATGGCACAAGTAGTTGTAAGAGAGAACGAAAGTTTGGAAAGCGCGCTGAAAAGGTTTAAGCGTTCTTGCGCAAGAGACGGAGTAATGTCCGAGTTAAGAAAAAGAGAACATTATGAAAAGCCTAGCGTAAAGAGAAAGAAGAAGTCAGAAGCGGCTAGAAAAAAGGCAAAGAAATTCTAAAAAGAAGGTGTAGCACTAAATGTCTTTAAAAGACAGATTACAGAGTGATTTCAAGGAAGCTATGAAAGCCAGAGATGAAATCAGAAAGAACACAGTAAACCTGGCCCGGGCTGCGATCAAGCAGTACGAGGTGGATAACAGGGCTGAGTTGGATGATCAAGGCGTTTTGGCGATCTTGACCAAACAGGTAAAAATGAGAAAAGATGCCCTCTCTGATTTTGAAAAAGCAGGAAGAACGGATTTATTAGAAGCCTATAACAAAGAAATAGAAATTTTGATGGAGTATCTGCCCAAACAGCTCTCAGAAGAAGAAATTCTCGAGATTGTGAAGGCGACGGCAGCCGAACTCGGGATCGAGGGAGGAAAACAAAACATGGGTAAGCTGATCGGGGCAGTCATGCCGAAGGTCAAAGGCCTTGCCGATGGAGCCGTTGTAAAAAAACTGATTGAAGGTATACTCTAGCAAAACGTAC
>CAMJRV010000500.1 GCA_946408315.1 uncultured Bacillota bacterium
GAAGTCGCCTATATGGGCTGCAGGACCCGGGTCATCGCAAACAATTACGATAAGAAGAGACAGACGGTAGGCGGGAGAGGAAATCTGAGCTTTACCACGATCAATTTGCCGAGACTGGCGATCAAAGCCAACGGCAATGTCGATATTTTCTTCGAGGATCTGGACCGAAAGATCTCTCTGGTCATCGAGCAGCTCATGGAGCGGTATAAGATCCAGGCTTCTAAAAAGGTGAAAAATTATCCGTTCCTCATGGGTCAGGGAATCTGGATGGATTCGGACAGACTGGGACCCAACGATTCCATCGGCGAGGTGCTGAAGCACGGCACGCTGACTATGGGCTTTATCGGGCTGGCCGAATGCTTAAAGGCTTTGCTCGGGAATCATCACGGGGAAACCATGGAAGCGAGAAATCTGGGTCTGAACATCGTCGGATATATGAGAAAGCGCATGGATGAGGAATCCGCCCGGACAGGCTTTAACTATACTCTCATCGCAACGCCTGCGGAAGGGCTTTCCGGCAGATTTGTGCGGATAGACAGAGAGAAATATGGAATCATAGAGGGTGTGACCGACAAGGAATATTACACGAACTCCTTTCACATTCCGGTTTATTTTAACATCTCGGCCTTTGACAAGATCAAGATTGAAGCGCCGTACCACAGTCTGACCAATGCGGGACACATCACCTATGTGGAGCTGGACGGCGATCCGACAAAAAATCCCGACGCCTTCGAGCGCATCGTCCGCTGCATGAAGGAAAGCGGTATCGGCTACGGTTCGATCAACCATCCGGTGGACAGAGATCCGGTCTGCGGCTATACGGGAATCATCGACAACGAATGCCCGAGATGCCGCCGCAAGGAGGAAGAGAGCGAGGTCGGGTTTGAGCGGATCCGCAGGATCACGCTGCCGGCTGATAAATAGGGTGTTGAAGTAAAGGAAAGAAATGCCGTGACAGAGTTCAAATTTGATGAAGACATCTATAAATTAATCATCGAACAGCTTGAGATAGCCGTAATCACAGATAAGGACGGCCGCTACGTCTATGTGACCAAGGCATGGGAAGAATACTACCAAAAAACCTTAAGCGAGGTAAAGGGCAAATTTGTTCATGAACTCTTTCCGACTTCTAGAATTCAGGAAGCTTTGAAGACGAAGCAGCCTATCATCGGAAGTCCGGCGCCCCGGGCAAGCGAAAATCAGGAGAATGGTTTTTGTAACTATATTCCTATTATAAAGAACGATGAAGTGGTGGCAGGCTTTATCTATGTTTTTTTCAAAAATGAAAAGTTTGCTGTGGATTTTTCGAAGATGCTCAACGGCATGATGGATGAACTGAACTATTATAAGCATGAGCTGAAACAGTTGAGAAAATCAAAATACAGCATCGACGATATCATCGGGCAAAGCCCTGGAGTGATCAATCTGAAAAAGCAGATTCAAAGAGCCGCGAATTCAACTTCCACGGTTCTGATCGAAGGGGAGACGGGCTGCGGCAAGGAACTTGTCGCTCATTCCATTCATGATTTGAGCGAACGGTCCTGGAAGCCTTTGGTCAAGATAAACTGTGCCGCCATTCCTGTCGAACTATTTGAATCAGAACTCTTCGGCTACGAATACGGGGCTTTCACCGGAGCCAAAAAGGAAGGGAAGAAGGGAAAGTTCGAGATTGCCAGCGGAGGGAGCCTGTTTCTTGATGAAATCAATCAGATGCCGTTGGTGCTTCAGCCTAAGCTGCTTCGGGCGCTTCAGGAAAAGGAAATAGAAAAGATCGGCGGCAAGGAGAGCATCCCTGTCGATCTTCGCCTCATTGTGGCTTCCAATACCTCCATAGAAAGAATGGTGCAGGAAAAGAAGTTCAGAAGCGATCTGTTTTACCGGCTTAATGTGATCAACATTCGAATACCTCCGCTGCGTGAAAGAAAGGAAGATATTCCGCTACTGGTGGATTCCATTATAAAAAAGCTCAACTTTCAGCTAGGCTTGACTGTTCAGGGCGTAGACAGCGACACCATAGAAAGGTTCCGAGAGTATGAGTGGCCGGGCAATATACGGGAGCTGCAAAACGTGGTGGAGCGCGGCATGAATATGGCTCTGACGGGAAGCATGGATTGGAGCTATTTTAAGGACTATTTCAAGAACAAGTCCCTGGGAAAGCAGTTCCATAGGTCTCACGATTCCTCCGGGATATCCATCAGACAGGCGAAAAAGAGCCTGGAAAAGGAAATCATCCTGGAGCATCTGGAACGATGCGGCGGAAACAAAACCCGCTGTGCCAGAGAGCTGGGAATCTCCCGAACCCTGCTATATCAAAAGATGAAGGAATACCAATTGCTTTGAGCCCCGGTAAAGTGTATATAAAACTTTACGTAAAGAAAAATGTACAATTTCCCTTGTGAGCTTTGAATTTTCAACTGAATATAAGAAGGAACAACTGTAAACATTTGTGCACAGTTGTTTTTTTATTGTTCTGCAGCATTTGAAAGGGAGTGATAGACGACGTATAATTTCAACGTTTTCAGCAGCTCCTTTTAATTTTTCAGCAGTTGGCATGGGTCTTGCTCTTATATTATTTGCAAAGCGCGCTTGTTATTTAAATCTCAAATTAATAAGTAAGAGTACTTTGGCGTATCGCTGAAGCTCTGTAAAGAGAGGGAGAACGACGATGAATGAATCTTTAGAGAAAAATCCACAGAGGTGGAAAGTGCTCGGAGGCGGCTTTTTCTGCTATACCTTCGATGCTTTCGACCTGTCTTTACTGGCAATGGCCATGGCATATATCATAAAGGATCTGGGTATTTCAATTCAGCAGGGAGGTCTTCTGAGTACGGTGACCCTGATCGGAATAGGCCTGAGTTCGATTACGATCGGATGGCTTGCGGACAATTACGGACGCAGAAAGACGCTCCTGTGGAGCCTTGCCTCCTTCGGACTTCTGACTGCCGCGATTTATTTTGCCCAGAGCTGGGCCGCAATCATGATCCTGCGTTTCCTTGCCGGCTTCGGGCTTGGCGGTCTTTGGGCCGTTCTGTCCACTTATATCAATGAAAC
>CAMJRV010000501.1 GCA_946408315.1 uncultured Bacillota bacterium
GTCTGAACCAGCTTTAAGAAACTGTCCTTGCCGTTCTTTTTGATGAACTCGTCGGGATCTTTTCCGTCGACTACGTGCAGCACCTTTACCTTGCTGCCGGCTTTATGGAGGATATCCATGCCTCTCAGCGCAGCCGCCTGGCCCGCCGCATCCGAATCGTAGGATAGGATCACGTGGTCCGTGTACCGCTTCAGCATGGCAGCCTGACTTTCCGTCAGGGCGGTCCCCAAAGAAGCGGAAACATTCCGTACACCGTTCTGATACAGGGAGATGACATCCATATATCCCTCTACGAGAATCACGTAATTTTCTTTATTTATATCCTGTCTTGTCAAGTTTAATCCATACAAGTTATTTTTCTTTAAAAATACAGGAGATTCAGGAGAATTCAGGTACTTGGGCATTCCATCTCCGAGAATTCTTCCGCCGAAACCGATGACTTTTCCTCTGGTGTTGATGATCGGAAAGATGACTCTGTTTCTGTATTTGTCATAATACTTTCCCTTAGAATAAGAGATCAGTCCCAATTCAAGCAGTATTTTCGGGTCGGTGCCTTTCTCCATGAAATATCGATACAGGCTGTCCCATTCTCCGTCGGCATAACCGATTCCGAACTTCCTCAGGGTAGCCGGCTCGATTCCCCTCTTTTTCATGTACTCATATCCCGGATTCGCAGCTGTCGTAAAAGCTCTATAAAAGAATGCCGCCGCCTCACGGTTTATTTCGTAAAGCGCCGCTCTCTCACGTTCCCCTTGAAAGTTTGAGCTTTTCAGCTCAATGCCGTATTCTCCCGCCAGCTTCTCTACCGCTCCGGGAAAGTCCAGGTTATTATATTTCTCTACGAATCCGATCACATCGCCTGTCGCCCCGCAGCCAAAGCAGGTAAAGATCTGCTTCGTTTCAGAGACAACAAAAGAAGGCGTCTTCTCATTGTGGAACGGACAAATGCCTTTGTAGTTACTCCCCGTTTTTTTCAGGGGCACGTGGCGGCCGATCACATCAATAATATTGCACCTGCTTTTAATTTCATCAACTATATTATCTTGAAATCCCACTCCCACTAAAATCCCCGCTTTTATGTTACTCCTTGCCAAATGACATTATCAAATTACAATCTCATATTCGACAAAAGTTGTCCCATTCCTTTTTTTTAGAGAGAAATTTTAACTAAAATTTTTTCAGGGTTCATTATCGGGTTGAGGAAAGTGGTTTTCATGGATATTTTTTCATTTCCAGCCTTTTGGAACGAATAACTCGCTGAATACACTCAGGGCATAGCGATCCGTCATACCGGCGATATGATCCTTGACTACCTCGCTGATTCCAAAGTCCTCGATCATGCCGCGGGTTTCTTCCGGCAAATCGTCCGGATTCTTCTCGTAATAATCGTAAAGCGAGAAGAGCATATTTCTCACCTTGTCCAGTTCCTCATCCCTCTTCACGATTTTGCTGTGATATACGTTCTCAAACATGAAGGCTCTCAGCTTGTCCATATAGAAGCGGCACTCTTCGCTCATGACGATCTGATCTCTGCCGTCGCTGTTTTGAATCAGATCGGTCACGAGGGTGTTGATCCTCATCCGGTGGTTGGCGCCCAGCGTATCGATGCAGTCCTTTGGTAAATCCGTCTCTTTTATGACGCCGCTTCTCAGCGCATCATCGATATCGTGGTTGATATAGGCGATCCGGTCGCTGAATTTGACGATCCGGCCCTCCATCGTGGAGGGAACCGCTTCTCCGGTATGGTTCAGAATTCCGTCCCTCACTTCATAGGTAAGGTTCATCCCTCTTCCCCTGCTGCTTGATTCCAGAACGTCAACCACTCTGAGGCTCTGCACGTTGTGTTGGAACCCGCCGGGATGCCGCTCTGAAAGAAAGCTTTCGCCGTTATGACCAAATGGCGTATGGCCGAGGTCGTGGCCCATTGCGATGGCCTCCACCAGGTCCTCGTTTAATGCCAGCGCTCTTGCAATCGTCCTCGCGATCTGGGACACCTCGATCGTATGGGTCAGCCTCGTCCTGAAATGATCCCCTTCCGGCGCAAGGAATACCTGGGTTTTATGCATCAGCCTGCGAAAGGACTTCGAATGAACGATCCGGTCCCGGTCTCGCTGGTAATCCGTTCTGACCTCGCATTTTTCCTCTTCATACTGTCTCCCCTTCGTCTCCGCCACCTTCGCCGCAAAGGGAGATAGAATCTCATACTCTCTTTTTTCAAGGGCTTCTCTTAATATCATCTGTCTCTCCGATCAATAAAATTCGTAAACATCTCGTCAAATTTTCGTCTGGTGAATCCAAATAGATTGAACCGTTTCGCTTTCGCCGTTCATTACAAAAGCAGCCGTATATTTCCCCGCCTTATAGACGGCGATCAGGCTGCCGTCCGGGTAAAGCTCGCTGCCTTCGGAAATATAGGTATCGTTGGGGCTGCCCAGCGCGTCCTTCACCTGCTGCGAGGACATTCCGGCACAGATTCCGTATACGGCCTCCTTCCCGGTATAATAGATGGAGACAACCGTTCCATAGGAGGTGTGATCGTCATAGATGCTTCCATCCGTGAGGAAGTAGGTCTCTCCATAGGCCAGCAGCAGCCCGCCCATAAAGTTTTCTTCAAAGTCCGGCGCTCCCCGCCGCGAAACGATATCTTTGCCGTCCGCCCCGCCGGCAAATTCGATTCCGTCCATCCTTCCTTCGGAAAGCAATTCCAGCGCCGGGTTATAATTCCGCACCTCTTCTATGTCACCTGAAGAATCGAGATCCAAATCGTTGAAGTCCTGGTCTGATGTCTGATCCTGATCGTCCACACCCTCGATCGGCGCGGTAATTGCGGGGCACGTAATGAGTATGTCTGACGCGGTGCCTGCGTGATTTGTAACGCCATTGCTGTAAAAGATCAGAAGCGGTATGAAGCTTGCGATAAATGCGACTGTAATCCATTTTCTCATCTCAAATCCCCCTTATATTTCCATGCCCTTATTTTATTACAAACCGTTTGAAAATTCAATCGTTCAAATGGCGTCGGCGGACCGCGGCTGCCGCAGAGCCTCCCC
>CAMJRV010000502.1 GCA_946408315.1 uncultured Bacillota bacterium
CGCTTTCTCTTTAAGCAAATGAGGCGATTAAAGGAAAAAAATGTCGCTGTCATTTTTATCTCCCATCGTTTAAATGAAATCGAAGAAATCACGGATACCCTAACGGTGTTGAGAGACGGTCATATCATTGCGGATGGTGTGCCAACAGAAGGGTTAACCTCAAATGAGATTATTGCCATGATGGTAGGCCGAAATGTGACGCAGTTTTATGGCAACGAAAAACCGCGGGGTACGGATGAGATTGTCTTTGAAGTAAAGGAACTGACAAATTCCGTATTGGATCATATAAGCTTCCAGCTCAAAAGAGGGGAGATCCTTGGCTTTGGCGGTCTGGTAGGGGCCAGAAGAACGGAATTGATGTCTGCAATATTCGGTCTGGATCCGCTTGAAGGTGGGGAGATTTTTCTTCACGGCAAAAAAATTGTAAACAAGAATCCAAGGCAGGCCATTCAGAACGGATTCGGCTTTGTCTCGGAGGATCGGAAGCGAAACGGGCTTATTCTGGTTCACAGTATTGCAAGAAATCTGACAATGAACGTCACCTCCACCTTTATCAAAGGGATCCACTATGATCGGAAGAAGGAGAAAGAGATTGTCGATGAGTATGGAAATAAACTGTCAATCAAAATGTCCGGGATGGAACAGCTTTGCCAATATCTCAGCGGAGGCAATCAGCAGAAGGTGGTTATTGCCAAATGGCTGGCATCCAATCCTGCGGTTCTGATCATGGACGAGCCAACCCGCGGGGTGGATGTAGGCGCGAAATCGGAAATCTATCAGTTAATGTCTGAACTGGCAAGGGAAGGGATTTCCATCATCATGGTAAGCTCCGAATTACCAGAGCTGATCAACATCAGCTCTAGGATTGCGGTGATGCATGAAGGGAAGCTGGGAAAGATTTTTGACGAGGATGAAATCGCGCAGAGCAACGCGGATGAATTGCAGAAAGAGATTATGTTCTATGCGACGGGAGAGAGGGAATAGGTATGGGCAAAAAAGAGAATAAACTGAAAAATATGTTTAAAGGCGTAGGCGGAGCGTTTTTTGCTCTGATTGTGATGGTAATCGTGCTCTGCGTCTTCACCAATACGTTCGCCACGCGTTTAAATTTTGTGAATCTGTTGAAACAGATTACCTGTAACTGCCTGCTGTCCTTTGGATTGACCTGCTGTCTGATCACAGGCTTTCCAGATTTGTCTGTGGGTTCTCATGTAGCCCTGGCAACCGTGGAGGTGTGCATGTATCAGAATATGGGTATGTCTTTGGAGGTGTCCATACTCGTTACACTGGTTGTCGGAATCCTGATCGGTGCGACAAACGGTTTCATCTACTCCCGGACGGAAATGCCGGCGTACATTGTCACGCTGGCCATGCAGAACGTTTTAAGGGGAATTGCGTATGTACTTACAAACGGCGGTGCAGTAATTGTTGCAAACGATGTTGGGATGAAATTCTTCAATCTGGCGAATGCAACCCTCCTGAATTGGATTCCTTACTCTACGATTATTCTCCTGATCGCGTTTCTCATCATTAATACGCTTTTAAAACGAACTGTTTTTGGACGTCATATGTACGCGGTCGGAGGAAACAGCAGTACGGCAATCTATTCGGGAATTGATGTAAAAAACATCCGCCTGGTGGTTTATACGATCAGCGGCTTTCTGGCAGCCATGGCGGGGATTCTGACTGCTTCCCGCGTTTACTCCGGTCAGCCGACCACCGGCGTGGGCTTTGAAGGCGAAGCGATTGCGTCTGCTGTCTTAGGCGGCGTGAGCTTTACCGGTGGCGTAGGGACCCTATCGGGTTCTTTAATCGGTATCTTGATTATGGGTGTTATGAGTAATGGCATGAACCTTCTGCAGATCAACTATTATTGGCAGCTTGTTGTGAAGGGAATCATTATTCTGGTTGCTGTTTATGTAGACCAGGTAAAGCGGTCGAAGACCAAATAAAAAAGAAAAGAGGAATAAAATTATGATGAAGTTAAATCATATTGGCCTTTTAGCCAATGACTGCGATGAGGCTGTCCGGCATATTAACACAATGCTGGGAGAACTGAAGTGGGAGTACTTTGATTTCTTCTTTCCGCAGGAAACTGTTTTTATTGGCAGACAATTCCACATTAAAACAGCGGTGGCAAACTTTGGGCCCATGGATTTTGAAATTCTTCAGCCGTATGACGGTGAAGGCTCCTATCTGCAGGAGGCTTTAAAGGAGCATGGACCGGGTCTGCATCACTTGGCATACTTTTTTGATACGATTCCGGAAATGATGGAGCATGTGGAGAAGCTTGAAAAGACAGGTTATAAGAGACTGCATGATACGGAGCGGCTTCCGGGCCATCCGACCATGTATCTTCAGGCGCCGGATAAGAGCATGATTTACGAGCTGCATGTGTAAAACCAAACAACAGGAGGGATTCGCTATGGGAGATCAGCAGAAAAACACGGCTCTTAACGGGCAGGAATGCCCGCAAAAGGGGCAGGCGGAAAAAGATAGCAGGCGAATCTCTCCGTCTGTTTTGCGGATCATGGTCGTTTTCTATATTTTGTGGATCATAAAGGAGTTAGTTTTGGGAATTTTCAAAAGGGAGGCAGACAAAGCTTCCCCTTGGCTTTTGGGAATCGCGGCAGGTGTACTTTTTATAGGAGCGGCGGGACTTTTATATTTGGAATGGCGTGACAAAAAGAAGCGGGAGCGTTAGGCTTTCCGCTCTTTTTTATTATACATTAAGGAGTCAATCGCAATAGCCTCCCGGCAGATGCCAGACTTGGCATATACGAAGGGTCAGTCAATAAATTCATGCCGTTTTTACGATTGCTGACAGCAATGTGCCCGGGCAGGAGCCTCTGGCCGAGCCGTTTGCGCCGGTAAATCAGATCTTTTCCAATAAAAAAGCGGCTCTCGCATCGGATTCACAGTCGGTTGCCAGCTTTTGGCCGCCCGGGATAATAAAAAGTAGTGGACGCTCCTGCAAAGCTGTGATAAAATTAAAAACAACAGGCTATGGCGGCGCTAAAAGCCCCAAAGGCCGAGAA
>CAMJRV010000503.1 GCA_946408315.1 uncultured Bacillota bacterium
GTTTTTGAGTGATTGAAATCGAAAAACCAACAATTGAATGCTTTTATTCTGACGAAAATGAGAATTACGGTAAATTTGTCGTAGAGCCTCTGGAAAGAGGTTACGGTACAACTCTTGGCAACAGCCTGAGAAGAATTCTTCTCTCGTCCCTGCCGGGAGCGGCCGTTACTTCTGTGAAGATTGATGGAATTCTTCATGAGTTTTCCACGATTCCGGGCGTAAAAGAGGATGTCACGGAGATTATCCTGAACCTCAAGAAGCTCGCAGTCCGGATTAACGGTGAAAATTCCAAAAGAGTGATCATTAATGCAGTAGGACCGAAGACGGTAACTGCCGGTGACATCATCGCCGACAGCGATCTCGAAATCTTCAATCCGGACCTGCACATCGCAACTCTTGAAGAAAATGCGACATTGGTTATGGAGATCAATATTGCAAGGGGAAGAGGCTATGTGCCGGCGGAGCAGAATAAAACTGAATCCATGCCGATCGCTGTAATACCGGTGGACTCTATCTATACGCCGGTAAGAAAAGTTAATTTCACAGTTGAAAACACAAGAGTAGGACAGGTTACGGACTATGACAAGCTCGTTCTGGAAATCTGGACCGACGGCAGCATCACTCCTGAAGAAGGAGTATCCATTGGCGCGAAGATCATGCAGGAGCATTTAAAACTGTTCATCGACCTGACAGACAGCATGGAATCTATGGAGATCATGGTGGAGAAGGAAGAAGATCAGAAGGAAAAGGCCCTCGAGATGACCATCGAAGAGCTGGAGTTGTCCGTTCGTTCTTTCAACTGCCTGAAACGTGCAGCAATCAACACGGTAGAAGAGCTTACCCATAGGACCGAAGACGATATGATGAAAGTAAGAAACCTCGGTAAGAAATCTCTGGATGAAGTAAAGCATAAACTTGAAGAATTAGGTCTCGGTCTTAAACCGAGCGACGACTGAGAGACCTATCCGGATTTGCGAAGCAAAGCTATGGAAGGTCCTCCGTCAGAAATTCACGATCTTTGATCGTAGAATTTCACGGCGAAGCACTTGTCCACATATTGTGATGCAAATCAACGGACAGTGTCTTGAATCTTAGCAAAGGAGGAATAGATATGCCAGGTTACAGAAAATTAGGCAGACCAACTGCTCATAGAAAAGCGATGCTCAGAAACATCGTTACCGACCTTTTCAGAGAAGGCCGGATCACGACGACTGACTGCAGAGCAAAAGAAGCGAGAAGAGAAGCTGAAAAGATGATTACATTGGCAAAACGCGGCGATTTACATGCGAAAAGGCAGGTGCTCGCATACGTTTATGACGAAGATGTAGTCAAGAAGCTGTTTGATGAAATCGCTCCAAAGTATGCCGAAAGAAACGGCGGATATACCAGAATTCTGAAGTTAGGACCCAGACAGGGCGACAACGCGGAAGTGGTATTCCTGGAGCTCGTATAAAGCAGAAATTAAAAATACGATCTAAAAAAGACTGTGCAATGTGCTTGCACAGTCTTTTTTCATCTGCGGGGAAGCCTGTCCGAATACATAAGTATTGCAGAGAGCAAGCAACAGTGGTACTATATAAAAATAATATAGAAATAAATGGGAGGAGAACTATGAAAAACGTGAAAAAAACCCTCGCGCTTATCATTGCTGCGGTGATGGTCCTTGCATCCTTTACCGGCTGCGGCGGCAATGGGGGAGGCGACAAGGAGTCAAAAGAGGCAAAAGCCAATGAGACTCTGATTTTCGCACAGGGCGCGGAGCCCAGAGGGCTTGATCCGGCTCTGGTCGACGACGCTGAATCGGGCAAAGTCATCTTCGTCATCTATGAAGGACTCTTAAAGTATGCCAGCGACTCTACCAAGGTAGAACCTTCACTGGCAAAAAGCTGGGACGTAAGCCCCGACGGTCTGTCATATACTTTCTATCTACAGGAAGGTGTTAAATTCCACGATGGCACAGATTTCAACGCAGAAGCCGTGAAGTTTAACATAGACCGCCAGATCCCGCCGCTGGTCACCGAGGATATGGCATACGGCTCATTCGTTTATGGTTCTGTCAAAGACGTTGAAGTGGTGGATGACTATACGGTTAAGATCAACCTGACCGCGCCGAACACCGCGTTCCTGGCCAACCTGGCTATGGTGATGGCGGCTCCGATGGTGAGCCCGAAAGCCTTAACGGACAATAACAACAACGTGAATGAAGCTCCTGTCGGAACCGGCCCTTATAAATTTGTAAGCTGGGCGAAGGATGAAAACATCGTTCTGGAACGCAACGAAGACTACTGGGGAACCAAAGCGCTCACCAAAAATGTCATCTTTAAGTTCATTAAGGACAACTCCGCGCGCGTAGTAGCTTTGAACAACGGAGAAGCCGACATGATCGACGGAATCGACGCGACTGTGGTAGATCAGATTACAGGCGCCGGGAATGAGATTTTCAAGGCGGGCGGTATGAACATCAACTATATGGCTTATAACACTTAAAAGGCGCCATTTAATGACGCAAACCTTCGCAGGGCGATTTCCCAGGCGATCAACGTGCCTGAACTGGTAGAAAGCCTGTATAAGGGGTACTCAGAGCCGGCCACTTCCATTCTGCCAACCTTTATGAACGGGTACGACGCAAGCATTTCTCAGGTCGCCTATGATCCTGCGGCAGCAGAAAAGACTCTGAAGGATGCGGGCATCACTTCCGTAAAAATCATGACCTATACCAATCCAAGACCGTATAATACCGCAACAGGACAGTCCCTGGCTGAAGCGATCCAGGGCTACCTTTCCAAGGTAGGGGTTACGGCGACAATCGACTCCTATGACTGGACCACATATAAAGAAAAATTAAAGGCAATGGATTATGACATCTGCTTCTATGGCTGGATCGGCGACAACGGAGACCCAGACAACTTTATGTACCTGCTGGCCCACGAAGATGTCACCATGAACGTAGCGCTGTATAAAAACAAAGAGTTCAACAGCCTGCTTGCGAAGGGACTTACCATCCCCGAAGGAGCCGATCGTAACGCGGTTTACACTC
>CAMJRV010000504.1 GCA_946408315.1 uncultured Bacillota bacterium
CCTGACATGCTGTCTGTTCGGTCCCATAAAGCTGACGCCGGAAGCCTTGACGCCCCGGATTTGAAACAGGGGTCTTTCGTTCTGACATCCGAAGGGGGCCAGCCTTTCCAGTTCGAGGGCCAAATTGATATCGATATCTCCTCCCCCGATTTCGAGATCGATTGGGAGGGTTGCCTCAAACAGGCCGGCATTGTCCCGGATAAGCAATTCGAGCTCCCGGTTTAGACGGAGCCGGAGTTCTCCCAGATTCTCGGACTTCATCAGGAAGCCGCAGGCCCCTGAATGGCCGCCGAACTTCACAAAGAGCTCGTCATGCCGCTTCAGCAGCTCATACAGGTTCACTCCGTTTATGCTTCTGCCCGTCCCTTTCAGATGGCCGTCCCCGCCGGAGCTTGTAACGATGATGGCAGGCCTTCCGTATTCATCCTTAATCTTCCCTGCCACAATCCCAGCGATCCCCTCATGGATATCCTCCGGGGAGAGAACGTAAAACAGATCCTGTTCCAGATTGGAAGCGATGATTTCCTTGCACTTTTGAAACGCCTCCTCCTGGATTCGTTTTCGTTCCCTGTTGTTTTCGACCAGAATCGCGACGCTTTCGGCGATCTTCGCTTCATTCTTTGAAATTAGAAGCTCCACCCCAATTCTGGCGTCCATCAATCTGCCGGCCGCATTCAGATGGGGTACTATAATATATGCGATATTTTCCGATTTAATCTTCTCTGATGCCAATCCTGTCGCTTCGATGAGCCGAGAAAGCCCGAGCCTCCTCCTCGCGTTGATTACCCCCATCCCATATTTAGCGAGGGTCCTGTTTTCACCGATGAGGGGCACAATATCGCCGATCGTGGCGATCGCGACAAGGTCCAGCACTCCGTTTAAAACGGATTTGGGCAGCCCCGCCTTCCTCTGAATCCCCTGAGCCAGCTTGAAAGCGACGCCGCAGCCTGCCAGATGCTTGAAGGGATAGGGGCAGTCCTCCTGCTTTGGGTTGATCAAAATACAATCGGCCGGCTTGTCGTTGATATTATGATGATCTGTAACGATAAAATCTATTCCGATACTTTTCCCGTACTCGACTTCCTCATAGGAAACGCTCCCGCAGTCTACCGTCACGATCAGTTCGGAACCCTGTTTCCGAATCAGGTCGATGGCGTCCTTGTTCAGTCCGTAACCTTCGTCAAAACGGGACGGGATGTAATATGTAAGATTGTCGGTGAGCCGCGACAGGACTTCCAGCAGAAGGCTGACGGAGGTCACACCGTCGGCGTCGTAGTCGCCGTAAATACATATCCTTCTGTTTTGCCGGATGGAAGACAATAGGAAATCCACCCCTGCATCCAGATTTTTCAGCAGGAATGGATCATAAGTCAAGTTCGGCTTTTCCGATAAAAACTCGATAATGTCTGCTTCTTCGGTAATGCCCCGCTTTTTCAATATTTCACGAACAATTGGATGAATCCCGTTCATATCATAACCAGTTCCTTGGATTCTTGTATTCTCCGTTGACACGCACCTCAAAATGGATATGAGGTCCCGTAGATGCTCCCGTAGAACCTACGAGGGCTATTTCCTGACCCTTAGCCACCACATCGCCGGTGCTTACCAGCAGTTTGCTGTTGTGGGCGTACAGCGTTACGATCCCGCCGCCGTGGTCTACCATGACCACGTTGCCGTAGCTGTTGTTCCAGCCGGCTTTGATAACGTTTCCGCTGTTTGCGGCGAGGACTTTAGTGCCGGCAGCCGCTCCGATATCCATGCCGGTATGTAATTTATTCACCTTCAGGATCGGATGCATCCGGTAGCCAAATTCGGAGGTGACCCTTCTGCTGCTGGCAGACGGCCAGGCGAATTCTCCGCCTGCATAAGCCTGATCTCCCTGCAGCTTTTTGATTTCCGCAACCAGCCGGTCCGCCTCTTTGTTCAAATCGTCGAGGGCCGCTTCCATGGCCTTGTTGTCGCTGGCAACCTGAGATCTCAGATTCGCGGCTTCACCCCGGGAGTTCTGAAGAGAGGCCTGTTTGCTTGCTTCCTGCTGTTTCTCGGAAACCAACTGGGTCTGAAGTCTTTCCAGCTCTTTTTTCTGCGCTTCTATCTTCTTATGCTGCTCCTCCATCTCTTTCAGAATTTCAACGTCATTGTCGAAGATTTTCTGAACCATGTCCATATTGCTCATAAAGTCAGTGATGTTTTCGGAGCCGAGGAGAATCTGAACCATTCCGATATCCCCGTTTTTATACATTGCCCGCAGCCTGCCCTGCAGCCCGTCGTTCTGATCCTCCATCTCCCGTTCCACCTGGTTGAGATTCGTCTGAACGACGGAGATCTGTTGCTGGGTCTTGCTGATGCTCCCCTTCAGCTCTGCAATTTCCTTTTCAGCGGCTCCGATCAGAGATTCCAATTGTTTGATCTGGCTGGTGAGCTGCTTTTCTTTCTTCTTTCCCTCATTGAGATTCGTCTGCGTCTGCTTGATCTTGTTGTGAACGTTGTTCAAGTCCTGCTGCTCATCCGCGTAGCTGGCGCCCACCGTAATCAGGGCGGCCGTTAATGCAATCGTGACGGCATATGAAACAATTCTCTTCACTATGTATTCCTCCCATCCCTCTTTTATGTATCTAAAAATCTTCTCATGGAAATAATGCTGCCGCAGGCCCCGATGCTGACGCCCAGCGCCAGAAAGATCCAGACGAGATGAGTGACCAGAAAGGCGCACGACACCATCGTCGTGGACAGCATCACGAAAATTTCCTGCCCGATCAGCTCTGTGAGCTTAGCGTATACAAAGGTGATGAGCCCTACCGAAATCAGTGCGGAGACAATTCCGATCAGAATTCCCTCGATCAAAAACGGTCCCCTGATGAACCAGTTCGTCGCCCCCACATATTTCATAATGCTGATTTCCCGCTCTCGGGCCAGCACCGTCAGCTTGATCGTGTTCGACACGACCACCACGGAAACGATCACCAGAAACAGGATCACGATCATCGCCCCAAACTGAACAAACCGGGTCACCTTCATC
>CAMJRV010000505.1 GCA_946408315.1 uncultured Bacillota bacterium
TCCCGTCAGCATGGATTCATCAATGGAAGTATTCCCTTCCGTCACAACACCGTCGACGGGGATTTTTTCTCCCGGTCTGACGAGAATGATATGTCCGATTTCCACTTCCTCGATAGGAACCTCGTATTCCCGGCCGTCGCGGATTACGGTGGCCGTTTTGGGAGCGAGCCCCATCAGTTTCTTAATCGCTTCCGACGTTCTCCCCTTTGACACTGCTTCCAGAGACTTTCCGAGCAAGATCAGGGTGATGATCACGCCGGCCGTTTCAAAGTAAAGTCCGTCTACCGCCGCGAAATTCCACTGAGTGATCTGATATACGGAATATAAGCTGTAGACGATGGCAGCCGTCGTTCCCATGGCGATCAGAGAGTCCATATTGGGACTTCTGCTGAGGATGGCCTTAAAGCCAACTGTGTAGAAGCGGTATCCTGCGGTAACGATTGGAATCGTCAGCAGGATTTGCAGGATGGAATAGTTCAGCGGGTACTGCATCGGTTCCAGGATGGACGGAATCGGAAACGGCAGCCACCAGACCATAGAACCCATGGCAAAGTAGAGCAGCGGAACTGCGAAAACGGCGGAAACGATAAACTTGGTCCACAGGGTTCGGATTTCTTTTTCCTTCCGGAGCTTATCCTCGTCGACGAGCTTCTTTTCCTTCACCTCGTCAGCGCCATATCCCGCTTTCTCGATCCTCTCCCGGATTTCCTTCAGCGTCGCCTTTTCCGGATCATAGGAAACCACAGCCTTTTCCGTGGCAAGATTGACCGAAATTTCATCGATCCCTTCCATTTTTCCCACGACCTTTTCGATTCTCGCCGAGCAAGCTGCGCAGGTCATGCCGGTTATTTTCAACGTATCTTTATTCATATCGATCCCCTGTCCTTTCTAAAGTATCTTCCCGATCGTGACCAAAAGCTCGTCGACGATCTCATCATCTCCCGCCTTGATTCGTTCTACAAGACAGCCGCGGATATGATTTTCCAAAACCAGTTTGCTCACAGAGTCCAAGGCCGCCTGTACGGCGGCAATCTGGTTCAGCACGTCATTGCAGTAGACGTCCCTTTCGACCATGCCTTTGATCCCCCTGATCTGGCCCTCCGCCCGGTTCAGCCTCGTGATCAGGCTGCTCTTCAGCTTTTCTTCCCGTATAGTTGTTTTTTCCATCTATATTACCTCCCGGTTCTCTTTCAATCAAACAGTTAACTTCCTGCAATATATACTATACCCCCGTACCGTATATGTCAAACGGAAAATGAAGGTCTGTTGCAAAACGGTTTGCGAAATCCGCAACAGACCCTTTATAGAGATCCTATCGCATCGCCCCGATCAGCCGCCGCAGCAGCTTGGGAGCCTCGTATTGATGGAATCGTCCTGCTTCGGAACCTCCGAAGGATCGCTGAGATCATCCACCACCGTAATCTGGCTTCTGATCATCCCCATCCAGCAGCTATAAGGTACGACGCCGCTTTTATCCGGTGTGAATTCGATCACGTTATCCCCAGGCTTCAGAGGCTTTTCCAGATCATATTCGGGTATGACGATTCTGTTGTTGCAGCCGTTGATATCGCCCGCTTCCGCTTGAAGATTCCACTGGACCGGAATCCCTGCCTGAACCACGATAGGCTCATATCTTCCGGAAGCCAGCGTGGTCGTAACGACCTGAACTCCGTCGACGATCTCAGCCTTTGACCCCCGAAGCTGGGAGGAAGAGGAAAGCTGACCTCCCGACGCGGAAGAAAACGGCATTGCATAGCCTGCCAGGGTCATTCCGCTGCTGAACATGAATACGCCCAGCACCAGGACCAGAGCCGCGCTCACCGTCATCATTCTTGCCGTAAACTTCTTCGTCAGCAGCGTGCTCAGCGCTCCCAGACCGAACATGAGCGGTACGGTCCCCAGGCTAAAGAGCAGCATGGACAGCGCCCCCTTGACCGGGTCCCCTGTGGATAACGCGTAGATCTGCATGGCCTGCAGAGGCCCGCAGGGCATCAGCCCGTTGAGCAGACCCACATAAAGCGGGCGGTTGCTTTTCTTCTGCTCATCGATCTTCTCGGCAAAGAGCTTCGGCATTCTAGGATTGAATCTTCTGAGCCAGGGGAAAATGTTCAGCATGTTCAGGCCCATGATCACCATAAAGATTCCGGCGATCATCGCAACGGCACCCTTTCCCGCAGAGGAAAAGCTGATTACGGAGCCCAGAGCGCCTACGATCCCACCGATAACGGTATAGGAAATCACCCGGCCCGAGTTGTACAGGATACTCGGCTTCAGGCTCGAAATTCTGCTGCCGCCGAGCGCTTGATAGGAAGCACACTGGGAAAGATTGATGCCGCCGCACATGGCGACACAATGGGTAGAGGTCAGCAACCCGATCAGGAACAGCATCCCGTACCCCATCCCTTCCTTGGCCTGGGGGAAATCGTTAAAAAAATTGAAGATACCGAACCGGTTTATGATGAGATACAGCGCGACCAGGATGATAAAGATCCCGGCGAGGCGAACGCTGATCAGGGGCTTTCCCTCCGGCGCCGATACCGACTGTTTTCCCGTCTCATAGCCGAGATCCCGGATCGCCGCCGTGATTTCCGGAATATCGATCTTTCCCGGATCATAGGTGACCGTCGCAGTTCCCTTTCCGTAGCTTGCGATGGCGTTAACAACTCCCTTTTTATTTTTCAGCGTCCGCTCGATCCGGCTCTCACAGTTGCTGCAGGTCATCCCTTTGATTTTGAACGTCACTGTAATGTAGCTTTTCTCCATATCTCTTCTCCCTTCGATTTTACAGATCGATTTTATCAAAAAGATATGGAGAATTTATGAAGAAAAATGAAAAAGTGTTTCCGAGAAACACTTTTTCAACTATCGTTATTCTGCTTGCAGTTTGATGATGCCCGGCTCCTGATTGCCTACCTCGGCCATATCGTCCAGAGCGTATTCTACGAGGGCGGTAAAGTTTTTGGAAGACTCTGTCGCTCCCGAAACCGCATCCACCTGGGAAATGACCTGCTTATCGA
>CAMJRV010000506.1 GCA_946408315.1 uncultured Bacillota bacterium
GTCCTGATCTCTGCAAGAGAATTCGGCGGCTCCGATACGTATGCGACCGCAGTCATCATTTCCGCTGCGCTGAAAAAGATCGGCTATGATCTCGTCATCACCGGCCGTCAGGCCATCGACGGCGACACGGCTCAGGTTGGACCGCAGATCGCAGAAAACCTCCATGTTCCGCAAATTTCCTATGCTGAGGAAATCAATATGGAAGGTGATAAAGTCGTCGTAAAGAGACAATACGAAGACAGATACCATATCATCGAAGTAAAAACTCCTTGTCTGTTGACCGCTCTTCAGGAGCTTGCAACACCAAGATATATGCACGCCAGAGGTGTTGTCGAAGCGTATGAAAAAGAAATCAAGGTCTTCGGCTTTGACGATCTGAAAGATTCCCTGAATCCGGAACATATCGGGCTGAAGGGTTCTCCGACAAACGTATTCAAGTCCTTTACAAAACAGGCAAAGGGCCAGGGAACGGTACATGCGGACTTGAGCGTGGATGAAGCGGTAAAGACGATCATTGACAAGATGGAAGAAAGACATATCATCTAATAGATTGGATAAGGAGGAAACCTTAAATGAGTAAAGATATTTATGTAGTAGTAGAGCAGAGAGACGGCCATATCGCAAAGGTCGGTTTAGAACTGATCGGCGAAGCCACCAAGCTTGCGGCTGATCTGGAACAGAAGGTTGTCGGTGTTCTGCTGGGTGATAAGATCAAAG
This sequence comes from uncultured Bacillota bacterium, assembly GCA_946408315.1. GTDB lineage: Bacteria > Bacillota > Clostridia > Peptostreptococcales > Anaerovoracaceae > Anoxybacterium. The sequence continues at coordinate 718 of CAMJRV010000506.1, forward strand.
ACAAGGTGCAGAGCCTGATCGAATATGGCGCAGACTCGGTCGTATACGTGGAAGACCCGATGCTTGCCGAATACGTTACAGAACCTTATGCCAAAGCACTGACTGCGGTCATCAAGGAATGCGATCCTGAAATCGTACTGTTCGGAGCAACTTCCATCGGAAGAGACCTTGCACCGAGAGTCGCTTCCAGAGTGCACACCGGACTTACGGCTGACTGCACGAAGCTCGACATCGACGTATTCAAGGCCAATGACGACGATCCGGGACAGAAGCTGCTGTTCATGACCCGTCCGGCATTCGGCGGAAATATCATGGCGACGATCCTGTGCAAAAATTACAGACCGCAGATGGCTACCGTAAGACCCGGCGTTATGAAGCGGCTGGATAAGGATACTTCCAGAAAAGGCGATATCAGAGAGATCAAGGTAGAATTCGTACCGTCCGACATGAACATCGTCATCCGCGAGGTCGTGAAGGAAACTCATAAGAAGTCCGACATCACCGAAGCGAAGGTTCTGGTATCCGGCGGACGCGGAATCGGATCCCCGGACTTCTTCGGAACATTAAAAGAGCTTGCTGACGTACTGGGCGGAGACATCTCCTCCTCCAGAGCAAACGTAGACGCAGGCTGGGCTGCAAAGGACAGACAGGTAGGACAGACAGGAAAGACGGTAAGACCGGACCTCTATCTTGCTTGCGGTATCTCAGGAGCGATTCAGCACGTAGCCGGTATGGAAGGCTCCGAGTGCGTCATCGCCATCAACAAGAACGACACTGCTCCGATCTTCGATGTAGCTGACGTAGGAATCATCGGAGACGTAAAGGTAATCATTCCGAAGCTGACGGAAGCATTAAAGAAATATAAGGCCAGCAACGAATAAGAATAAAAAAAAATAGTGTCGCATGCGACACTATTTTTTTTATCGTCTTCTTGGTCTTTGCGGCCTCTAAAACATCGCAGACCTCGTCGCAGATATCGCCGGCCTCTTCGCAGGCCACGTCTCCGCAGTTTTCCAATGTGTCGCTCTCCTTGATCTGATTCGGGAAGAGGGACGGGAAGGTGGTGCAGATCGCGGATACCTGAGGCGACAGTTGTACGAAGCCTGTCGATAAGACGCAGAGCTGGACCGGAACCACGATTTTCTTTTCACATGTAACGCACAAAGCAATGATCAAGTTTGCCTTGATCGTACCGTCCGGGCATATCGTAAGATCTCTTCCTATGTTGTTTGTAGCCAGTCGCGTTTCACAGGCAGGGTTGCAGAATTCGCTGAATCGCGGTAAAAATGCGCTGTTTTGAGTAGAAGGCATACACAGCTCGAAGAAGTTGGTCAGAACCAACGGATTTCTGGAGTCTGCGATCGTTACATTCGCACAGACACTGAATACGACGTCGCGGTCGTTCCTGTCGGAAAGCAATAAATCGAGAGTAACCAAAACGTCTCCTGTGACGGCAATGTTCTGCGTCCCGAAAATTGGAGTGCCTTTACATTTTTCATCACATTCCTCGGTATCTGCATAAAGTACTCTTTCAGAGAAGGTGCCGTCCGGACCAACCACACGAATCGGTTCGCAATGTGCATCCTGAATAAATGTTGCACCTGAAATCGTCGTGTTGATATCCAGTGTAAGGTTTGACGGATCTTCTACATTCTGCGGATTAAAAAACCTCTTGCAGCGGATATCTATGACTCTTTTCAGCCTGTGCCCTCTTGGAATGGCAGGTGTAAAACACTGGTTCGTCACCGTCTTCAGCCCTTGAAGATTAAAAAGAACCGCGTCGTATACTTTTTGAACAAAGATTGGTTCCGTTTTTACATCCCGCAGGTTTCCGCTGAATTCTGTGCAGAGCTGATTAGCGTTGCAGCATTTTTGAAAGAGGTCCGGCGATATGTTGCCACCGAAACAACTCATATATTTCCCTCCTTTAACCGGTCTTTCATTATTTCTTTTCAAGGTCAGTATATTCAGAGTCAAATGTATGTGTTACTTTGCGGTTAAAAATATCGGTGAATGAAAAACGGAAAATTTACGGCGGCGCGTTCAGATTTATTTTCATGATTCCGGGTAAATTAATCTTATGACACATTCCTGTTTTTTGTTCGCAATGGGAATGGGAAATAGAAGGAGGGTAGGGGAATGGAAAGTTATGAAAAGGAAATCTATTTTGCGGGAGGCTGCTTCTGGGGATTGGAAAAATATCTCGGCAGCATACCGGGGGTAATTCGTACGGAAGCGGGCTATGCCAACGGAAAAACGGAGAATCCCACTTATGAGGAGGTTTGCAG
>CAMJRV010000507.1 GCA_946408315.1 uncultured Bacillota bacterium
CACACATTAAAATCAATGGTTTAAAGAAAAATCCAAAGGAACCATGGGTGTAGTCTGTACTTGTGGCGCTTGGTATTACATCGAAGCTGAGGTCCAACCCATTCGCCTTTTCCTCATCAAAGAGCGCTAAGGTCTGTTGAACCGCCTTTACTGCCTCCCGTTCATTACTGGCCATGTTTAATACGTGGACATGGGACACATTGGCTTTGACGCCGGCGGCCCTTGCCTGACGAAACATCTCTTGATACCCGCCAATTCGGTCTACTCGTTCACCCTTGCTGTTATAAGTGTGGCTGGAAAAAACACCCTTGTACTTTGCGACACTTTTGAGTACGGCAATCATTTCAGCCTCCCCAGCATAAGGCCCCGGGCGATAGATGGGATCTCTTCCGCTGGAAAGTCCGAAGGCGCCTTCCTTCATGGCCTTTTCCACCTCTGACACCAGTTTTTCCACTTCGAAAGGCGTAGCTTCCCGCAGGCAGTCTCTGCCCATCACCGCAGTCCGAACAGCGCTGTAGCCAACCAAAGGCGCAAGATTAATCCCTAAAGGGAGCTTTCTGCATTTCTCATTGAACTCCGCAAAAGAATACCAATCAAAATCCACGTTATAAACTTCTTTTAAAGCCCGCTGCGCTTTCTTTCTCTCATAAAACAAATTGACAGGGTCATTGAAATCCCCTTCTGCTGATTTGATAAAGCGCTGATCAGGGATAGAGGTATAAAATACCTCTTTTCCCTGGGGCGCCATTCCATATCCGCAGTTTCCCGTAACTACGGTGGTTACGCCTTGCTTTACATAAGAGATCAGCTCCGGCGCGAACAGGACGTCAAGGTCCGCATGAGTATGAGGATCAATAAAGCCCGGCGTAACTGTTTTTCCTGCGGCATCAATACTCGGTCCGACATAGGTCATGGGGATTTGACCGATTGCTGCAATCTTATCTCCTTTGATTGCAAGATCCGCCTCATAACCTGGCGCGCCGGTTCCGTCGTATATGACTGCATTTCTTATTACCATATCATACATATTCATCACCAAAGTAAAGATAAGACGACCATGAGGACACACACCAATGCATCACCGATTACAAAGCCGGTAGCTACATTATCCAGTCTTTCGGAGAATTCCAAGCCTTTTCGCTTTTCTACGATAAAGCGGATCACGCCTCCCAGTGCCAACCCAAGAATCGTTCTTGGGGCCAGATATAACGCCAGCGCAATTCCTCCTGCCGGCAACCCTATGACGGAAAAGACTCCGCCCAATACTGCTCCAAGCCCGAACCGCCCGATATCAAAGAAACCAGATACGCCGCCGTCTGCAAGTCCGGTTATGACGGAGTAATACATCTTTGCAAAGGGAAAGACGAACATGTCATCCTTGAGCCCAAAAACGGTGATAATCGCATAAAACAGCCCCGCGCCTGCTATGGAACCGACCAGAATACCGATAAATTGAGTTTTTATTTGTTTTTTAGGGGAATTCCCTACTTCCTGACCGATTTTTAAATCGTACATCGTGGTTTGTGCCAGGATAAAGGTATTGAAGTTTGTAAAAGCAATAAGTGACGTATATACCCCGTTTTTTGTCAGACTATAAGCGATCACTACCATAAAAATATTTAAAGCAATACCCGCGCTTAATCCGGATTCGGCGAATACTCTCACGGCAATCATAGCAAAGATCATACTCAGGACAGCGCATATGGTCAGCGCAGCAACCGGAATATGATAGTATGTATTACAGAATGCAATCATAGCGATATTTAAGAGAATGACAGCGAAACCGACCGTTTTCAGGGAGTAATCCCGGTCCGTTTTGATCTGGCCGTTCCTTTTAAACCGGAATGCATCGCCGAGGGTTCTCCATTGTTTGCAGATTGGCAATAACGCGGAAAACAGCGCCATCCCCACTACGATTGGGATGTTGAATCTTGAATTCCCTCAAGATAGTCTTCGGCCGGATTCGCAAACCAGCCATAGCTTGTTCCAACCGGGCCTTCGATCAAATAGACTGCAAGAGACGCCACCATCATAAAAACTGCCACACGTGCGCCCAGCACATATCCAAGGCCGATCATCATAGGCATAACCATGACGCCAAGGACCATTCCCGCAGGTAAGACGGAAGTAAAGTCAAATTGGAACGGAATCAGCTCCATATTTTGCAGGAATGAGATGATGACGCTAAAAAGGATTCCAGCGATCAGAAGCTTCGTCGTTGTCTTATCTTTGTTATCAATCTGATCCATTGCGGTAATACACATGACTGCGCCGGGGAATGGCAGCTTTTCATCATAAACAAATTGATCTCGTAAGATAGACACGAAGCAAATGCCGATGGCATCCGCAAGAATCAGTAGGATTATAGTAGGAATAATGGAATACTTCTCCCCCATCATAAGCATGGGAACCATATTTCCCGTCAGGGAGTAAGCGGCAAAGGTGGTAGCCGTTGCACAGGTCTGCATGATATTGACCTCGCGGCGATTCGTTTTCCCGCCGATCAGCGGCAGCAGCATTACCCCAATCAATGATGCAATAGGAGCAACGTCCGTATCCAGGCCAAGAACGGCATCAAGATACATCATTAATGCCATCAGAAGTAAACCGATTAAAACGCCATAAAAGATGGCACGAAAACTGACTTCTCTATCCCGGAGCTGTATGCCGGCAATATTTTTATCTTCTTCCATAAATGCCTCCATCCGTGCTTTACAAAAGCATCTCAGCAAAACGATAACGTATTTAGTGAACCGGTTCATTCCATTTATTTATATACTAATAGAATTATCTTGTCAATTAAATTTTAGGCATTTGACCTTAATATTTTTTTGTTATATAATTCTATTAGAAAAAAAATAGTGAACCGTTTCACATGGTTTTAGGAGGATTTATGCCCAAAGAACTTTTTTATAAATTAGCAGAAGAGAAAAAGAAACGCATCCAAGGCGCAGCTCTGGCAGAATTTATTACTTACAAGGAGGATTACGA
>CAMJRV010000508.1 GCA_946408315.1 uncultured Bacillota bacterium
ATGTTATAAAATGTTAAATTGTGGCATTGACAAGACGTTTTTTTGATAGATAATATAAATGTGACCGGAAATTCGCTTTCACGATGGCGAGCAATGATCCGAAATTCAAAAAGTGGACCCCGTGTATGCAGGAAAAGCTGGAGCATGTAGATGGAAAAGTCGAAGGATGAATTGCTGCTTCATATCGCGCGGCTTGAGGCTATTCTCGATAGCCTTCCTTTTGATGTGTGGATGAAGGATGAGAAGGGAAAATACCTCATCGTGAACCAGAGCGTCGCCGACGATACCGGCTTGCCGAAAGAGGATATTCTGGGAAAAACCGATCATGACCTTTATAGCGGGGAGGCGGCGGATTTTTATGTCTCCAGCGATAAGGAAATTCTGGAAGGCGTGGTCCGGGACGTCTATGTTACGCGTTTTAGTAAGGCAACTTTTGAGGAATATAAGAGGCTTGTCTACGGCCGTTCGGGTGAATTGCTGGGAACGGCGGGCTATTCCAAAGACATCACGAGTCAGGAGCTGATCAGAAACGAGCTGGCCCAAAGCGAGGAGCGGTTTCGCACCATATTTGAGGAGGCTCCGGTGGGAATCGGGATCTTCGATTCTGTTACCGGGCGGGCAACTCAGATCAACGCCAGATATGCGGAAATCGTCGGAAGGACGAGGGAAGAGATCCTGACGATGGATTGGAAACAGTACTCCCATCCGGACGAGATAGAAGAAAACCTTCATAAGATAGACCTGTTGATGAAAAACAGGATTTCCGGATTTTCCCTGGAAAAAAGATTCGTGAGGCCGGGCGGTGAAGAAATCTGGGTCAGTTTGACCGTTACCCCCCTGAACCCGACGATCTATAAGGATCACTACCATCTGTGCATGGTGGAAGACATCACTTCCAGGAAAAAGGCGGAGGAAGAGGTTCTGTACCTCAGCTATTACGACCAGCTGACAGGGCTTTATAATCGCAGATTCTACGAAGAAGAGCTGAAGCGGATCAATACGTGCCGCAATCTTCCCATCACCCTGGTTCTAGCCGACGTAAACGGCCTGAAGCTGACGAACGATGCGTTTGGGCATTCTCTGGGAGATGACCTTCTGAAGAGGGTTGCAGAGGTATTTAAACAGGAATGCCGGGCCGAGGATGTGATCGCCAGAATCGGAGGAGACGAATTCGTATTTCTGCTTCCGAAAACAGAGGAAGAGGAAGCCCAGGGGATCATCGAGCGCATTTGCAGGCAGGTGTCGGAGAAAAACAATGAAAATATTATTTGTTCCGTTTCCTTTGGCTGGGCTACGAAGCACTATCTGAAAGAGGATATCAGAAAGGTCTTCATGCAGGCGGAGGACCTGATGTACCGCAATAAGCTGGCGGAAAGCTCCAGCATGAGAAATGAAACCATCAAGCTGATTACGAAAACGCTGCATCAGAGGAACAGGAGAGAACAGCTTCACTGTGAGCGGGTCAGCAAGCTTTGCGAGCTGATCGGAAACGCTATGCGGCTGAGCCCCGACTCTGTCCGGGAACTGAAGATGGCAGGGCTGCTCCATGACATCGGTAAGATCGGAATCGACGAAAGCGTGCTCAACAAAAAAGGAAAATTGACGGAATTGGAATGGGCGGATATGAAACGCCATCCGGAGATCGGCTATCACATTCTCCGGTCTGTCAATGAATTTGCGCCGATTGCCCAATACGTTCTCCATCACCATGAGCGGATGGATGGAAAGGGTTACCCCAGACAGCTTTCGGGCGATGAAATACCGCTTCAGTCGAAGATCATCTCTATCGCGGATGCTTATGACGCCATGACGAGTCACAGGGCGTACCGGGGAGACATGAGCCTGTCGGAAGTAATTGCGGAATTTAAGCGGAACGCAGGGTCTCAATTCGATGAGGAAATCCTGAAGGTTTTCATCGATCAGATCCTGAAGCAGAGAGTTTGGCGGAGGATGGACTGAGATCGATTTTACGGTTTTGGCAACAGGACTTTTGGCGCAGCCTGTTTCAGGTTTGTACCGGAAGTCTTTTTCTTATTTTTGGTTAATATAATGTCAGGTAGAGAGAAAAGGAGTGCCAGTACATGGATGGTTTTGAATTGTTTGCAATTGCTTTGGGCTTGTCGATGGACGCTTTTGCGGTTGCTGTCAGCAAGGGTTTGTGCCTCAGAAAAATGCGGTATAAATACGCATGGATGACCGGACTGTTCTTTGGCGGATTTCAGGCGCTGATGCCGCTGATCGGCTATTTTCTGGGCGTTCAATTTGAAGATTACCTGACCTCCGTCGACCATTGGATCATATTCGGACTGCTTGCGCTGATCGGGATCAATATGATTCTCGAATCGCGCAAGGAAGAAAACGCGAAATGTGATACGCTCAAACTGAAAGATATGACCGTGCTCTCCCTGGCGACCAGCATCGATGCGCTGGCTGTGGGAATTACCTTTGCTTTTCTGCATGCGAATATCTATATCGGCATCGCGGCAATCGGTGTTACGACCTTCGTATTATCCTTTGCCGGGGTGGTGATCGGCAATCTCTTCGGCTCCAGGTTCAAGTCGAAAGCCGAGATTGCAGGAGGCATTGCTTTAATACTGATCGGAGCCAAGATTCTCCTGGAACATTTGGGGTATCTGGCTCCGTAGATAAAATGATACATCGCCGTTGCTGCGGGAAAGGATGATTTGGATGAATAATTTTGATTACGAAAACAGGACGAGGATTTACTTCGGAAAGGACAAGCAGAAGCTGGTGGGAGAGCTGATCAAGCCCTATGCGGATAAGGTGCTGCTCCATTACGGAGGAGGAAGCATCAAAAAGAGCGGACTCTACGACGAAGTTTTGAAGTCTTTGAAGGACGCAGGGGTGGAAGCCGTCGAGCTTTCCGGCGTCAAGCCGAATCCGAGGCTGTCCCTCGTTTATGAGGGGATCCGGATTTGCCGGGAAGAGAAAATCGGGTTTATCCTGGCGGTAGGCGGCGGCAGCG
>CAMJRV010000509.1 GCA_946408315.1 uncultured Bacillota bacterium
CTGCAAGGCCATTTGATACAGTTCCGCAAGCTCCACCCCAGCCAGGTCCTGGGCTTCTCTGAATCTCGCAAAAACCGAAATTCCTTTCATTTTTTCGCATCGAACAACGGTACCTTCTTTATCAACCGCCAGCAATATAATATTTCCGGGAGTGATTCTTCCCTTTCTGACGCCGATCCCCACCATGCCGTATTGCTTCATTTCGCGGATCTTTCTGTTATAACTCTTAATCTGTACATAGGTGAAAATTCCCTGTACAAAGATCAACCCGAATACAATCAGGACCAATTTTTCCATTCCCATTCTTGTCAATCCTTTCCATCAACCCATTGGACGGATATCCTGCGGCAAGATATCCGCTACTGCTTTTCCAGTTCCAGCCCATTGCTGTAATTTGTGATGAGCACATTGATATAGCCTCCCCTGATGGCTCCCCTGATCGCGTCAAGCTTGCTGCTCCCCCCCGCTACCGCAATGACCGTCTCGATTTTTTTCAGATTCTCGATCTGATAACCGATCACCTTTCTGTTTGAGTCAAACTCACTTGAATCTCCTTGCGCATTATAGGACTGCATGCAGATATCTCCTACCGCTTCCTTCGTTCTCATGAGCTCCACGTCCTTTTTGTCGTAATATCCTGTGGCTATCATCGTCGAATTGCTGTCAAAAGGAGTTCCAAGCCCCACCACCGCAACGTTAACCTTCTTCATCATCTCCATGACGCTTTTGATTCCCAGTTCTTCACTGAACGTCTTGATGAGGTTTGGGTCCGATACCACAGCCGGTGCGTGGAGGAGCATATATTTTCCGCCGAAGGCATTGGCAATCTCCATGACGATCTGGTTGGGGTGGATTTCGATATTCGCCTGCCCGACTCCGCCAAGCAGCGGAACAAACGTCACTTTGCTTTCTTTTCTGGCACTGACAAAGGTGGGGATTCCCTTCAGCGTCGTGCCCATAGACAGCCCTACAACGTCCCGGGGCTTCAATGTGCGTTCCAGAAAAAATGCCGCCTCTTTTGCAAGTTCCAGTTTCTGGCCTGCATCGTCATTCTGGTCATTGGCGATGATTACGTTCTTTAACCCGTATTTCATCTCCAAAGACTTCTCCAGATCACTGTAATCGTTCGTAAAAGGGCTGACGATCTGTATCCTCACGATGCCCGCTTCTTTTGCATCCTTCAGAAGCCTTGAAACCGTCGGTCTGGAGATACCTAACTTCTTCGCAATTTCCTCCTGCTTCAAGTCATCCATATAATAGAGATTGCACACTTTTACCATGAGTCTTTCACTTCCAACGTGTTTTATCATTTGTAAAACCTCTTTGATTTCATCAATTTTTACTTTTACATTTGTTCAGTTGCCGGAATTTTGTTCAGTTGAATTACCTTCATTATACCTAGAGAATTGTGATTGTCAATACAATTTATCGTTATTAAATTAACTATCATTCCAGGAAAAATTCGGATACCGTCATTGCCTTTGTCTTTTATTTTTAGTCTAAATGAATACGAAGAGGCGGTAATTCATGCGAAAATATACGTTAAAAAATTAACCTTGCTTACATTTCCTAAAAACTTTTTTCTGAAACAATGTGACAAGTCATTTACAAATGTAAAAGTAGCGTTAAATCTAAGGGGGAATTTGAGAACGTAATTTCTAATCCTGCTTATTAGGAGAGAACACTGCCCGCAAGGATAACAAAAGGGGCCGTCTCTTTTTAGAGACGGCCCCTTTTGTTAATTTCTATTTCTATGCTATTTTTGTCATGATTTTTTTGAAGCCCTAGCCCGGTTTGTTTCGCAAACCGCAGCAGGTCTCATGCAAGGAATTCTCAAATCCTATTTGCAGAATTCTACTGCGAATTGCCCAATCCATACCCGTTGGATGTGAGGTATGAGTTGATACCGTTGATGGCCCCGATAATTCGGCCGGCGTATCTGGTTGAATACGAACCCCTGTTTACGGCAACCGAACCTTGATTATATGCGGAAAATCCTTTTGTCAGATCTCCGCCGTAGGCTGCAATCCTCTCACTGAGATACATCGCTCCGAATTCGATACTGGTCTCCGCATCTAAAAGCTGTTCTGCGCCCAGACCATATCGGGCTCCGGTGGAAGGCATCACCTGCATCATGCCGAGCGATCCGCTTCCTCCCCGTGATTTCTCATTGAATGTGCTTTCTTTCTGGGCTACAGCCATCAGAATCTTCTCATCGATACGATACGCTTGTGCTGCGTTCTTGAACATGAATACCAGTTCCTGCGCCTTGCTCACCGTATAGTTACCGTTGCACTGTCTGATATAGTTTACCAGTCCCTTGTTATATTTTGATTCTGTCTCGCTCCAAAATGATTTTGCAGGAATTCCTTCCTTTGTGCTGATATAGACCCCGGTATAGGAATCGTAATACACATCCCAGCCAAAACCGTTTTCACCGGTCATTGCTTTCAGCGGAAGATACGCGATCTTTCCTTTTGTCAGTACGGGCAAGCCGGCTAAATCCACCGACCGGACCGATAACTCGGGAATCTTAATTACTGCGTCGTCCGCCGTTCCTTCCTCGTTCTGGCGGATGTCTGTCTCAGCATCGTCAGAGTCGTCGCCTTTCACAATCTCTTCCAGGCTATGGTGTTCCAGTTCGTAAACCAGGACCTGTGCCTTACTGAAGACTTGCGTCAGGACGTCCTCCCTTTCATTCTTTTTCCAGCCATCGCTGATATTGGTCAGCGACGGTTCTGTTTTCATAAGTTTTAATGTGCGGCTTTCAAAATCCATCTCGGCTTTTAATCCTAAGATTTCTCCCATCTCGGGTGTCAATGGGAAATAAGTCGTGTCTTTATAAAGAAAAAATGGAAACTGCAGGTGATTGTTGTCAATCGTTTCCCCATTAACAACAATTTTCTTAACAAAAAAATCTCCTTGTACGTTTTCGTCAGCATATATAGAAATTGATGAGAAAAGTAAGATTGTCAATGAAAGCCA
>CAMJRV010000510.1 GCA_946408315.1 uncultured Bacillota bacterium
TTCTCACACTGAAGGACACGTCGTTGACCGCTTTCTTCGTACTGCTCTTTGACGCCACGACCAGATTTCTGACCTCAAACTCAGCCGACCCCGGCGTGCATTCCTTTTTTTCGACGGCAAAGCTTACCTTACGTCCTACCATCATCTCGGACATTTCCTCCTTGGAGGTCTCCGCAACAGGAACGGTCCCGATATATTTTCCTTTTCTCAAAACGGTGCAGCGATCTGCTACCGCTTTGATCTCGTTCAGCTTGTGGGTGATAAACAGAATCGATTTGCCTTCCTCGGACAGGCTCCGCATGATCTTCATGAGCTCTTCGATCTCCTGAGGCGTCAGAACGGCCGTCGGCTCGTCAAAGATCAGGATTTCATTGTCCCGATAGAGCATTTTCAGTATTTCAACGCGCTGCTGCATTCCTACCGTGATATCTTCGATCAGCGCATCAGGATTGACCATCAGACCGTACCGGTTCGACAGCTCCACAACCTTTTCTCTGGCCGCATCCATTTTCAAGAACCCGTACTTCGTCGTCTCAACACCCAATATGATATTCTGCAGCACGGTAAAGTTATGAACCAGCTTAAAGTGCTGGTGCACCATTCCGATACCCAACTCGTTCGCATCATTCGGGTTGTTGATTTTTACCTCTTTGCCTTCCTTTTTGATCACGCCTTTTTCCGGCTGATACAAACCAAAAAGAACGCTCATGAGGGTGGATTTCCCGGCGCCGTTTTCTCCGAGCAGCGCATGGATCTCGCCCCGTTTCAGCTGCAGGGTGATATCGTCATTGGCTACGATTCCGGGGAATTCCTTCGTGATATGTAACATTTCTATGATGTTCTCCATATCTTCTCTCCTTAGTTCAAATTTCGATGTTCAAATAAGCTTATTATATCCGATTCTGACTAAAAAATAAATGTGGAATTTCGCTCGCTGCTGTCCGTTTTTTCACTGGCAGCTAAAGCTGCCGAAAAAAAGGCAGGCGAAAGGAATCGCCTGCCCAGTCTTGATAAGTATTCGTTTTAGCTTATTTTACTTCGGTGATCTTTACGAGCTTCGTTCCCAGCTTGGTCGGAGAGTCGATCGCGTTACCGCTGGCGTCTACGTCCTTCTGAAGAGTGATTGCATTTTCGGCCAGCTTCTTATAAACTGCGTCATAGTCAGCCTGAGTGAACTTCGTGAACTTGGAAGTAGCCATCGGAAGCTGTACGCCGTCCATATCGGCAGAATAAACCAGGGATTCTCCGCCGGGGAATTCTCCCTTGTAGTACTGATCAAGCGTAGTCTGTACAGCAGCAGCCAGGCCCTTCATCGCAGAAGTGATGACGGTATTGGACTCTGAGCTCTGGTCAACGTCAACACCGATGACCTTTGCGCCCTTTGCTTCCGCAGCGGACATGACGGAGTTACCGACAGCGCCTCCGCAGGCAAAGATTACTTCTGTTCCTTCCGCATACCAGGAAGCGGCCAGGGTCTGGGCTTCCGGAGTCGCGTCGAAGTTTCCGGTATAGTGGTACTTCAGGTCAATGTTCTTAACGCCGAGTTCGGCAGCAGCGGCTTCCGCGCCCTGTACAAATCCGTAGCCATATCTGACAACGGCAGGAACTGCCATTCCACCCATGAATCCAAGCTTGGTATATCCGTCTTTTACTGCGGCATAACCGGCAAGATAACCGGACTGCTCTTCAGCAAATACGATACCTACCGCATTTTTCTCTGTGCGGAATTCTGTGTAATCAGCATTATGCGGGTTTCCGTCGATCAGGATAAAGGTAACGTCTTCATATAAATCCTGAGCCAGATAGATCGGTTCCTCGAACAGGAAGCCAGGAGTTACGATTACTTTTGCTCCTCCTGCAACTGCGAGCTGAATCGCTGCAAGATAAGCGTCCGTGCTCTGTTCCGTAGGTTTATAGTACTTGTGAGTAATCCCGTTTTCTTCAGCGTATGCTACAACGCCTTCCCAGGTACCCTGATTGAATGATTTGTCGTCTATGGTTCCAACGTCGGTAATCATAGCGATGTCATAAGTTTCCGCAGCAGGCGTTTCTCCCTGATTCGTGTCTCCGCCTCCGCCGCAGGCAACCAGTCCAAATACGAGTATAAAAGTCAATAGGACTGCTAATACTCTTTTCATCATTTCTTCTCCTCCTTAAGAATTATAGAAAATAATCTAGAGTAATTATACCTTATCCACATTAAGAACAAAAGCGTTTTTTACAAAATTATTACAATTAAGGCAGCGGAATTTACTATTTACATCAAAGGAGGCCGAACGATGGCATTCCCAAAGGGAGACCTGAAACCTTGTACCGAGCTTATGCGAAGCATACAAGCGAGGGAGGCCCCTGTAGGAAGCCGTCGCTCGGCTTTCCGAGTTAATAGAGCTCCGGTTTTCTGTGTTTCAAAAGCGGAAGCTGGTCTCTGATTTCCTCCACGTAATCCAGGTCGATCTTCGCATAGACGATGGATTCTCTTGCGTCGGTCTTCCCGCAGAACTCGCCCCACGGGCTTGCAACACAGGAATTTCCGTAAGCCTGATAGGGTCCTTCCGTATCTCTGGCCGGAGAAACTGCCGCGAAATAGATCTGATTGTCCAGCGCCCTCGCCCGCATGGTAAGCTCCCAATGGGCAGGCCCCGTAGTCATATTGAACGCTCCGGGAAGGACCACCAGCTTTGCGCCGAGAAGCGTCATTTTTCGGAACAGCTCCGGGAATCTGACGTCGTAACAGATGCCGACTCCGATCCTGCCGAATTCCGTATCCAGTACCGTTACAGAGTCTCCCGGGGTAAGGGTTTCCGACTCCATAAAACGAATTCCGCCCTTTACATCGATGTCAAACAGGTGGATTTTTCTGTGCTTGCCGATGAGTTCCCCCTCTTTATTGAAACAGAAGCTCGTATTGTAGACATTCCCATTGTCAAGTTCCGGAATGGAACCGCCGATCAGATAAATCCCCAGTTCCTTTGCCAGCGAA
>CAMJRV010000511.1 GCA_946408315.1 uncultured Bacillota bacterium
GCTTGAACAGCGCGTCCTTGATCCCGACGATTTCGGCCAATTCCATCACGCGGTTTCTATAGGCAGCGGGCATCATGCGAAAGGATGGACGATAGTTGAACATCCCGTACAGGCAGGCGTGAAATCGGATGTTTTCTTCCGCCGTGAGATTCGGGTCGAGGCTGGGTTGCTGGAATATGATCCCCACCTTTTCCCGCACATGCCTCGCCTGTTTTTCCACGTCATAGCCTGCGATCGTCACATTGCCCGACGTTTTGGAAAGGGTCGTAGTGAGGATCGAGATCGTCGTCGTCTTTCCCGCTCCATTTGGGCCGAGGAAGGCGAAAAAGTCGCCCTCGTTCACCGCAAAGCTCACGCCCTTGACGGCCGGTTCCTTCGCCTTGTCGTACTGCTTGATCAGTTCATTTACTGAAATAATAGCGTCCATATATACAAATACCTCCTTTTAAATTACTGCCTTATTCTATGGCGGTAAATTAAACGGAGGTTAAATGCAGTTTAAACGGAATGTAAACCGGAAAATCGATCAATCGAAAAGTTGAAATGGAGAGCAGAAAATCGATCAGTCGAAAAGTTGAAATGGAGAGCGGAGAATCGATCAGTCGATAGGAAGGATTACCGTAAATACCGAGCCTTTTTCCGGTTCGCTTTTCACCGAAACCGTTCCGCCGTGGAGCTCAACGATCTTTTTCACCAGCGACAGCCCCAGCCCGCTTCCGCCCAGGGAACGGTCACGAGACTTATCGGCTTTGTAAAACCGTTCGAAGATATGGGCCTGATCCTCCGGGGAAATGCCGATGCCGGTGTCCGAAATCCGGCAGACCGCTGCCTTTTCCTCAAGGGTAAGGGCGATCGTGATGCTCCCCTTTTCGGGCGTAAACTTGATGGCGTTGTGCAGCAGGTTGACCCATACCTGAGAAAGCAGCTCCTCGTCGCCCAGATAACTTACCTTTTGCAGCTCGGCCTCTACCACAATGTCCTTTTCCATCCAGTGGGGTTCCAGCATGATCGTGATGTGTTCAAGCTGTTTATCGAGACGGTACTCGCGTTTGGTGATCGACGTTCCGTCGGCTTCCAGGGCGGACAGCCTGAGCAGATTGTCGCTGAGTTTGCTGAGACGCCTGCTCTCAGACTCAATCACTTCGATATAATGGGCGCGCTGTTCGGGAGTCAGTGCGTCGCTCTTCAGCAGAGCCGCGAATCCGCCGATCGACGTCAAGGGCGATTGAATCTCGTGAGATACGTTTGAGATGAAATCCTGCCGCATGGTTTCCATAGTGCCGAGCTCACGAGCCATTTTATTGATGCTCTCAGCCAGTTCGGGAAAGGGGTCCCGCTCATGAGTAGGCACCGACACGTCGAAATCTCCGCGGGCAATCCGATTGAGCACGTCTACGGTCTCTGCCAGAAATCCCCCCTGCCGGCGGTTGTGCTCCTTCCAGCGGGGGCTGTGGGTGACATGAAACGATACCAGCGCAGCCACACCCGCGAAGATTCCAAAACCGACAACCGCTGAAATAAGATGCACTGCCCACGCCGCAGGTGAGCCTGCTATAGAGAACAGGAACGAAGACAGCGCGTAACCTGCCATCTGACAGCCGGAAAAGACAAGAACCAGGGCGACAAGGTTGACCGCCATGCGCATTTTGCTGATTCTGTTCATTGCTTCACCTCCAGCCGGTATCCCAGACCCCGGACGGTGGTAATTTTAAAACCGTAATTTTCCGGCGGAAAACGGTCGCGCAAGCGTCCGATGTGAACATCCAGAGTCCGTTCATTCCCCTCGAAATCAAAGCCCCAGACACCCTCAATCAGCTGGTCCCGGGTAAAGGTCCTGCCCGGAGCGCCGCCCAATTTAAATAGGAGTTCAAACTCTTTCATCGGGATATCTGCCTGGACGCCGCTCGCGGTCACCGAATAGCTGTTTTTATCGAGGGTGAGCAGGCCGATCTGTACGGTCTGGGCCGCTGCGATGTGGTAGCGCTTCAGCAGCGCCTTGACGCGGAGGACAAGCTCCATTCCCTCGAAAGGCTTTGTAATATAATCGTCCACGCCAAGTTCAAAGCCTTTGACTTTGTCGCTGAGCCCTCCCTTTGCCGTCAGCATCAGGATGGGCAGGTCTTCATAGTACCTGCGGGCATGGCGGCAAAACTCGTAGCCGTCCATATCAGGCATCATGAGATCGAGAACGCAGAGGTCTATCTTTGCCTCTCCAAGCTTTGCCAGCGCCTCACGTCCGTTTTTCGCCTCACAAACCGCAAAGCCTTCTCCCGAAAGCAGCGTGCTCACAAGCTCCCGGATATGCGGATCATCATCAATAACAAGGATTGTCGCCATATTCTCCCTCCTCTCAGTATCTTTCTAATCAGTATTTTCCTAAAAGATACTCCGCTTATGTAAACGGAGTTTAAATTATTCCCACGTTTTCAGATCGGAAGTCTCAAACGTCCACTCCGGCGTTTTCAGAGTCCCGTCTGCCGCTGCGGAAAACCAGGGAGAATCCTCCCGGTCCCCTTTCAAAATCTGAATATCCTGTGCCGGCATATAGCTTTGCGCCAGCATAAAGATTTTTTCTCCCGTATCTTCATTGAGAGCCATGTCCACGACGATAACGCAATGACCCGGCGATCCGCCCTGGATCAGCACGTCGCCGACGGCAAGCTCCGAAAACGGCTTTTCAACCAATTCCTTCTCTAACGACAGGGTGGAGGCATAGGAATAAACGACGTCGAGATACTTTTGAAAGCTCTCATACGAGCTGCCATGATTCCTGTTAGCGACCCAAGAAACATTACTTCCGTCCACAGAGATCCCATAACCGTCGGCCCACCTGGAAAAATCAGCGGAAAAGCCGCTTACAAAGTTAAAATGAATCTCACGGAACCGTCCCTCGCCGTATAAATACTCCGCCCTCAGCCGGATTACTGCATCGGCGCACTGCTGCAAGTCCCTTTCCCCCAGACTGAAATCAACCACCGCC
>CAMJRV010000512.1 GCA_946408315.1 uncultured Bacillota bacterium
GCGCATTTACGGTTGAAATCCCTCTGGGGATTCTGACGTCGATTATCGGAGCCCCTTTCTTTGTATTTCTTTTGAGAAAAAGGAGGAAGGGCTGGATATGAAGCTGGAATTAAAAAATGTCTCTTGCGGATATGAGAAGAAAAGAATCATAAAAGATATTTCCTTTTCCTTGACCGAAGGGGAAGTGGTATGCCTTTTAGGGCCGAACGGTGTGGGGAAAACCACGCTGTTTAAAGCGATTTTAGGATTTCTCCCTTTAGAGGGCGGAGAGATTCTGCTGGATGGGGAATCCATCAGAACTCTGCCCCCAAGAAAGCTTGCGAGGCTTGTCGGTTACGTGCCGCAGTCCCATGAGCCTCCCTTTCCATACAAAGTGCTGGATGTGGTAATTATGGGAAGGGTTTCTCAGATGAAGCTCTTTTCCGGTCCCTCAAAAGAGGACCTCCTCATGGCAGAGGAGATTCTGGAGTCGATGGGGATCGGACATTTAAGCGACAGGGTCTATACGGAAATCAGCGGCGGGGAGCGTCAGATGGTCCTGATTGCAAGAGCGTTGGCGCAAAATCCAAAACTGCTGGTCATGGATGAACCCACTTCCAATTTGGATTTCGGAAATCAGATTCGAGTCCTGGAGCAGGTGAAAGCGCTTGCCGGGAGGGGGCTGGGTATCGTTATGACATCTCACGCTCCAAACCACGCATTTCTCAGCGCTACGAAGGTGGCGCTGCTGGGAAGGAACCATCAGTTTCAGCTCGGAACTACGGAAGAGGTTATTTCGGAGGAGAGGATGAAAGAAATCTACGGAATCAACGTGGTAATCCTGGATGTGGAGAGCATGAAAGGCCAGAGGATAAGAACCTGTATCCCCATATTAAATTCTTAAATAACAATATATTTTAAGGAAGAAAAATGTAAGGAGGAAATTATGCACTGTGTGAAAAAAGGAATTGCGGTACTGCTGACCGCCGTCATGTGTTTCTCCATTTCAGGATGCGGGGCCGGCACAAAAGTACAACCGGAACAAGAGGCTGCCGTTATCGTTGATGCGGAGAACAGAGAAATCGAAAAGCCGGAGACCATGGACAAGGTGGCGATCACCTGCTACGGAGGGGCCAGCCATGAAATTGTCGTCCTGGGGGGAAGTGAAAAAATCGTTGCGCAGCCCAGCATGGATCAATTCCCGCTGCTCTCGGAGATGTTCCCGGCTTTCCGCGGCGTGGTCAATCCCGGATCTTTTGACGATGTCAATGTGGAAGAGCTTCTGAAAACAGAACCGGACATGGTCTTTGTGGGGATTACGTCAAAAAAGGGAAATCAGTTGATCGAGGAGGCCGGACTGCCGACCTTTACGATGCGCATCGGATCTGCCACGATCGAAACGCTGAAAAAAGAGTTCGAGATGACCGGTCTTTTGTTGGATCAGCAGGAAAAGTCCCAGGCGCTGCTCGGTTACTGGGATGAAAAGCTCGCAATGGTGGAAGCCCTGGTATCCAAGGTGCCGGAAGCGGAGCGAAAGAGCGTTTATTATACGGGGATTGACGTGACAAAGGCCAATACGGGAGAGTGGGGAAACAGTCTGATCGACGGCTCCGGCGGGATCAATGTGACCGGCGGCCTGACCCAGGGCGCAAAAGGCTCTGAGGTAAGCATAGAACAGGTTCTGGAATGGAATCCCGACGTCATTGTCGTCCAAAAAACGAACAAAGGCCTGGGAGAGCTTTTGGCCGACGACAGGATTCAGGACCTGAACGCTCTGAAAAACAAACAGGTCTATCAATTCCCAATCGGCGCGTTTTGGTGGGACCGACCTTCTCCTGAGGCGCCTTTAGGCTTTATGTGGCTTGCCAAAACCCTTTATCCCGAATACACAAAGGAATTGGACCTGAAGCAGGAAACCAAGGCGTTTTATAAAGACTTTTACAATTATCAGCTTTCCGATGAAGAATATGAATCCTTCTTTTAATCGGAAAGAGGGAGGAGAAACGAGCGTCATGTCTGCCGACTTCAGAGAAGCCTTTCTTATGATCAGGGACCAATACCGAGCGTTGAAGATAGAGCCTGCCTGTCTGAAAAGCGTTGCCCTGTTCGACAAATGGATCATTGTGTTTGATACGAAAGGACAGGCCGGCATGGCGTTTGCCTTCGCCGGAGAGCACGCGGTCTATGGAAATCTTCGGGATGATGAAGCGATGATCCGCTTTCAGCCTTACGTCGGGAAGCCGCTGTTTGATCTGGCGGAACGGTTGATTCCGGAGCAAGGCATTCTGATGCGGGCCTTCTGTCTGGCAGTGCTGAACACCTTGTCTCAGCCCCTCCTATCCGCTGAGCACCTGGAGAGGGACTATAGTTTGATCCCAGAAGATATGGGCTTCCTTCGGAAAGAAGATGTGGTAACCGTGGTGGGCTACGGAGGGATCGTAAAAAATATTGTCGGAAAGTGCAGGGAGCTTCATGTTCTGGATATGCGGCCGCTTGTTTCCCTTCAGATCCTTTCGGTCGGAGAAACCGTCACGCGCGGGCCGGCAGGGATCCTATTCCATACGGGGGAAGACTGTGAAAAAGTCATTCCCGTATCAGATGTTCTTCTGCTGACCGGGTGCACTCTGGTGAACGGAACGTTTCACGAACTGAGAAATCTTGCGGAAAAAGCGAGAGTCGTCGGAATGTTCGGGCCCAGCGCCCAGCTAAGCCCCGCATATCTCACAAGCCGGAATGTAAACTATATTTCATCCTGCAGAGTGAGAGATGCGAAGCTCTTATCGGATAAAATAATGGGCATCCTGCCCGGAGAGGATATCCTGCAGGGACATCTGGAACATTTTGCGATAAGAAGCCGCAAATGATAAGTTTCTGTTGCCTATTAAACAAAAAGAAATTATAATCAAATAGATTAGAATAATAAGTAACACTTATCAACCGTAGCTCAATTGTTATGTACCAAAGAGCCATGGAAATTACGAAGCTTGTAGGAAGTGAT
>CAMJRV010000513.1 GCA_946408315.1 uncultured Bacillota bacterium
TAATAAGTAACTTATAAAACAAAACAAAAACAAACTCAAATGAGGAAAAATGGAGGAAAATTATGAAGCGTTTCAAAAAGGTTTTATCACTGGTCATGATTACGGCAGTGATCCTGGGAATGTCGTTCGGTTCCGTATCGGCTGCCGCAGCTCCGGTCATTGCGATTGACGGCAATCCGGTCAAGATCGAAGCAAATTTCGGTGCACCGTACATCGACTCCGCCAACAGGACTCAGGCTCCGATCAGAGCCTTTGCAACCGCTTTGGGTGTAGAGGACAGCAAAGTAACATGGGATCAGGCAACGCAGACTGCTACGATCAATGGAACGATCAAGATCACCATGGGATCTGATACGATTAAAACCGCTTACGGCACGATTAAAATGGATACGGCTGCGGTGAACAAAGAGGGCAGAATTTACGTTCCGGCAAGATATGTCGCCAACGCGCTCGGCTATGAGATCGAAGGAACCAGCGCTAACGGCGTTATCACGGCCAATGTAATCACGAAGGTCGATCTGACCATGAATGCGGCTGTCAGCCTGAAGGCTTCTCTGGATGAGATCGTCAAGCTGTATAACGCAGAAAAGCCCAATGTAAAGATGACTATGAACTATGACGCTTCCGGAACTCTGCTGAAGCAGATCGAAGCAGGTGCTCCTGTTGATATGTTCTTCTCGGCAGATGCCGCTACGATGAACAAGGGAAAAGATGCGGGTCTTATGCTGAACGATACCATCAAGAACATGGTACAGAACAAGCTGGTTCTGGCAGCTCCTGCTGATTCCAAGCTCAAGATCGAAAGCTTTGAAGATCTGAAGAATGCAGACGTCAAGAAAATCGGCGTCGGTGAGCCTACGGTCGTTCCTGCAGGAACTTATGCAGATCAGGTCATTACTTATTACAAGCTGAAAGACGCGCTGAAGGACAAGCTGGTATTTGGAAAGAACGTTGCTGAAGTACGCACCTGGATTGAGTCGGGTAACGTAGACGTTGGCGCCATCTATGCGACGGATGCCAAGATTGCCGGAGACAAAGTCAAGGTCGTTGCGACTGCGGCAGCCGGCCACGATCCGATCGTATACCCCGCAGGTGTGGTAAACGCGACGAAGCACTCGGTCGCAGCGCAGGACTTCCTCAACTTCCTTTCCACGGACGCTGCGAAAGCGGTATTTGTAAAATACGGATTCAGCACGATGTAATGATGTAGTATCGATACATCTGACAGGCGCATATTGCGCAAGGGAGTTTTTTCATGGATTTTGATCTTTCACCGGCGCTCATTTCACTGAAGGTTAGCTGTGTCTCGACAGGGATCATCTTTCTTCTCGGAATTTCTTCAGCGTGGTGGATGACCAAATACAGAGGCAGGTGGCAGGGGCTGCTGGACGGCATCCTGACCCTGCCTCTTGTCTTGCCGCCTACGGTGGCGGGCTTTGGGATTCTGCTGCTGATCGGAGTACGGGGACCTGTGGGCAGGTTTCTGAAGTTATTTGACGTCACGATTATCTTTTCCTGGTACGCGGCTGTGATCGCCGCCACGGTGGTGGCCTTTCCGCTGATGTACCGGACGGCGCGGGCGGCTTTTGAGCAGATCGACGTCAATATTTTAAATGCGGCAAGGACCCTGGGCGTTTCAGAGCGGAAGCTCTTCTGGCGGATTGCGGTGCCCCTGGCATGGCCGGGCATCCTGGCCGGAACGGCGATGGCCTTTGCAAGATCCCTGGGAGAGTTCGGAGCTACCCTGATGGTAGCGGGAAGTATTCCGGGGAAAACGCTGACCGTCCCCATTGCCATCTATTTTGCCACCTCCGGCGGGGACATGCGTGTGGCCCTCGTCTGGGTGATCGTTATCTTTGCGATCTCACTGACGGTCATGATCGCGATGAATTATTGGAACAGCCGCCTGACGAAGATCGGGCGTGGGCCGGGCAGGTGATGAAATGAGTTTGCAGATCGATATCACGAAAAAATTGCAGGGCTTCAAGCTGCAGGTCAATCTTTCCTGCGGCCGGGAGATCATCGGAGTGCTGGGCGCTTCCGGATCGGGAAAGAGCATGCTGCTGAACAGCGTTGCGGGGCTTGTCAAGCCGGACAAGGGAAAGATCCTTCTCGACGACGTCCCGTTTTTTGACGACGCCAAAAAGATCAACCTGCCGCCGAGAAGCAGGAGGACGGGCTATCTGTTTCAGAATTACGCCATGTTTCCACACCTGACGGTGGCGGAAAACATCGCTTTCGGCCTCGGCAGCCTGGCGAAGCACGAGCAGCAGAAACGGGTGGCGGAGCTTCTGGAGCGGTTTCATCTCGTGGATATGGGGAAACGATATCCTTCTCAGATCTCGGGAGGACAGCAGCAGCGCGTGGCTCTGGCCAGAGCCCTGGCGGTGGAGCCGCGGATCCTGCTCCTTGACGAACCATTTTCCGCTTTGGACGAGCATTTGAAAGCCCACATGCTGAAGGAGATGAAGGAGTCACTCTCGCGGTTCGACGGGACAACCCTTTTCGTAACTCATAATATGGCGGAGGCCTATTATTTATGCGACCGGATCGTCATTTTAAATCAGGGCAGGGTGGAAACTTTCGGAGACAGGCAGGAAGTCTTTCAGCACCCCGCTTCTCTGGCTGCGGCCCGGATCACCGGCTGCCGGAATACCGCCGCCGCTGTTCGAAGATCGGAACGTACCATGGAAATTCCAGAATGGGGCGTACGCGTGACGCTTGCGTCGCCTGTCGAGAGCGAGAGCGGATTTATCGGAATCCGGGAAAATCAGATCCGGCTGGCAGATGCCGGGATACAGGAGATCACAGAACCGTCCGGCAGCCCACAAAGAACCGGAGAACCGGAGAATTGCTTCCCTGTATGGATCGCGGACGAGAGCGAGGCGCCTTTCCGAACGACCCTTTATCTGAAAATCGGCGCTGCGCCGCAGCATCCGGGCGATTTCCACCTGCAATGGGAGAT
>CAMJRV010000514.1 GCA_946408315.1 uncultured Bacillota bacterium
GAGCGATACAGCGTCATACGGGCGATCGCCGCCATTGAACGGTGCGACGTCTGCCTTTTGATGGTCGATGCGGTGGAAGGGGTAACGGAGCAGGATAAAAAGATTGCAGGGATTGCCCACGAGGCCGGAAAAGGCATTGTCATCGTGGTGAATAAGTGGGATCTGATCGAAAAAGAAACCAATACGATGAAGGAATTCCAGAAGGATATCTCTCAGGAGCTGACGTTCATGTCCTACGCGCCTTCCGTATTTATTTCCGTTTTGAAAAAACAGCGGTTGAACAATGTGATCGATATGGTCAAGTACGTTTCGGAAAAGCGGGCGCTGCGGGTTCCTACCGGCCAGTTGAACAGTTTGATCGCAGACGCGACCATGATGAAACAGCCGCCTTCCGACAAGGGAAGAAGGCTCAAAATATACTATGTGACTCAAGTGGGAGTAAAACCGCCGCTCTTTTCATTCAAAATCAACGACAGAGAACTGATGCATTTCTCCTACGCGAGATATCTGGAAAACAAAATCAGAGAAGGCTTCGGATTTGAAGGGACCTCGATCAAGTTTGTATTCAGAGAAAAGGGAGAAGAAAGAAATGATTAACTTTTTTTCTGTCGCTGCAATCATCGTATCATACTTTCTGGGCAACCTGTCGCCTGCCATACTCATCGGCAGAGCCATGGGGGTCGACATCAGAAAAGAAGGCAGCGGAAATGCAGGTACGACCAACGTACTGCGCACATTGGGAAAGAAAGCAGCAGTCGCCACCCTCGCCATCGATATCTTAAAAGGCGTCGCGGGTGTCTTGCTGGGAAGATACATAGGGGGACAGGAGCTTGCAATGGTCTGCGGCATGGCCGCGTTTGCAGGGCACATCTGGCCGCTTGCATTCGGTTTCCGCGGAGGAAAGGGGATCGCGACGGCATTCGGAGTCGCCGTCACTCTTCAGCCGGCTTTCGGTCTGATTGAGCTGGCCATCGCCGGTATCTTCTTCCTGCTGTCAAAAAGAGTCTCGGTGGGCTCCCTGACAGCCGCAGTGCTGCTTCCGCTCGTGGCATACTGGACTTTGCCGCAGTTTTTGCCGTGGGGAGTGGTGATGGCGGCTATCGTCCTTTACAAGCACCGGAAGAATATAACACGCCTGATCAAAGGGGAAGAACCAAAGGTCAGCTTTAAAAAATAATTTATCCAAAATTAATAAGATCAGCTTGCGCAGCAATGCGGAATTTTAACAAGCAAGGGGAGGGAAAGAAATGAGTGAAAAGATAGCTGTGATCGGCGCAGGAAGCTGGGGTACGGCCCTTTCCGTAAGCCTTTCCGGCAACGGTCATACTGTTAAGCTATGGGATGTAAATCAGGAGCACCTGAAGGAGCTTTCAGAGAATAGAGAAAACAAAAGATATTTGCCAGAAGTAAAACTGCCGGATTCGCTGCAGATTGCCTATACGGTAGAAGAAGCGATAGA
This sequence comes from uncultured Bacillota bacterium, assembly GCA_946408315.1. Classification (GTDB taxonomy): domain Bacteria; phylum Bacillota; class Clostridia; order Peptostreptococcales; family Anaerovoracaceae; genus Anoxybacterium. The sequence continues at coordinate 1,460 of CAMJRV010000514.1, forward strand.
GGACGCGGATATCGTTCTCTTTTCGGCCCCCGCACAGCATTTCAGGAGCGCTCTCTCCGGCGCGCTGCCGTATTTGAAGCCGGAAATGGTGCTGGTCAACGTCGCAAAGGGAATCGAGCAGAAGAGCCTGAAACGGCTCTCGGAGATCGCCTTTGAGAAGCTTCCCCACGCCAGATATGTGGTGCTTTCGGGACCGTCTCACGCGGAGGAAGTAGGCCGGGCAATGCCGACCACCCTGGTATCCGCTTCGGAGGAGATCGAAGTAGCCGAATACATTCAGGATGTCTTTATGTCGGATCGGCTCAGAATCTATACGAATTCCGATGTGATCGGAGTCGAGCTCGGCGGCGCGCTGAAGAATATCATCGCCCTCGGCGCGGGAATTTCCGACGGAATGGGCTATGGAGACAATGCGAAGGCCGCGCTGATGACGAGGGGAATCACCGAAATCGCCAGACTCGGCGTAAAGCTTGGCGCCGATCTCTCCACCTTCTCGGGGCTGACCGGAATCGGAGACCTCATCGTAACGTGTACCAGTATGCACAGCCGGAATCGCCGCTGCGGCATTCTGATCGGCGAGGGTATGAAGCCGTCGGAAGCGACTCAGAAAGTCGGCATGGTAGTGGAAGGGATGTATACCACGGAAGCCGCTTATGAGCTGGCCCAGCAGGTCGGTGTGGAGATGCCTATCACAGAACAGATCTATCATGTGATCAACGAGACGACAGATGCGAGAGAGGCTGTTACAAGCCTTATGACCAGACAGCGGAAGCATGAGACAGAAGAACTCTTCAAATAAATTTCGGAAACAGCCCTGATAACGTTCCAATAATTGAATCCTGGAGTATTTTCATGTTCAAAAAAAAGATTCTGCTCATCGACGACAGTGATTTCTTTGCAAATTACATTAAAAGGATTTTGGAAGAGGCCGGTTATATCATGCTGCATTCCAGCAGCGGCGAGGAAGGTTTGAGCATGGTCAGGCTGGAAAAGCCGGACCTTGTTCTGCTGGATATTGTCATGCCTGATATCGATGGGTTTCAGGTCTGCCGTATCCTGAGAGAGGCGGAAAGCAACAATCTGATGCCCATCATCATGCTTACCTCGCAGGACAATCAGGAGGATAAGCTGATCGGCCTGGAACTGGGGGCCGATGATTACATAACGAAGCCCTTTGACAAGCGGGAACTGTTGAGCAGGATCAGAAATACGCTCATACGGGTTGCCCGAAACCGGGGAGCCAACCCTTTGACCGGCTTGCCCGGAAATTTGGAAATTCAGACGGAAATGAATTCCATACTGGCGAGAAACATGAAGTTTGCGGCGATTTATGCGGATCTGGACAACTTCAAGGCTTACAATGATGTGTATGGGTTTGCGAAGGGAGATATCGTCATCAAGCTGACGGCGGATATCCTGACCGACGGAATCCGGGATTTCGGGGAATCTGAGGATTTTATCGGGCATATCGGCGGCGACGATTTCCTGCTGATTACCCAGCC
>CAMJRV010000515.1 GCA_946408315.1 uncultured Bacillota bacterium
GGAAAGCGTGGGCGCAGGATTCCCGCACCGCAGCACTCCCACGAGAAAGAGCCATTGTTTTACCGTCAGCTCCGGGTCCAGCCGGTCGCCTAAAAGCTGGAGCCGGTTGGACAATGTAAATATGGTTCCAAAAATATATGCCTTTTCTTCCAAGTGATTCATCCCTGCCTCCTGCAATAAAAAACAAAATAGGTAATTGGTTACCCATATTATATGCAACCAGTTACCTATTGTCAACTATATTTTTCTGTACGCTGTCGTCACCATATTTTTTTCCGTACGCTAAGCTTCCTTTTGAAAAACATGTATGGCGTTGCGCACCTTTTTCGCTTCATACAAAGCGTGATCGGCCTGGATAAAGAGCCTCACCGCATCCATCTGATCCATACAGGCGGCAAGTCCGAAGCTGGCCGTCAGCTTTAATCCGGGACAGTCCTCAAAATGCAGCTCGTCCAGCCTCGACCGGATCTTCTCGCAGACGGCCTTTGCATCCTCCATCTCCGCGTTGCGGAACAGCAGACAGAATTCGTCGCCGCCATAACGAAACGGGATAAACTTCCCGCGGTTTTCTTTCAGGATCTTTGTAAATTCTATCAGGCAGCGATCCCCGAGATGATGGCCCCAATTGTCATTGATCCCTTTGAATTGATCGAGGTCCACAATGGCGAGGATATTGCGTCCATCCGGCGCATCGTCCTCGATCTGTTTCAGCGCTTCGTGCAGCGCCTTTCGGTTGAAGATGCCGGTCATCTCATCCACCTGAAGCCGTTTCTGCAGCCGCTGCCGCTCTATCTCAATCTGAATGCTGGCTAAATTCTTTTCCTTCTCAAACCGGACGACGACCATGCAAACGATGGAAAAAGCGGTCAGGACGAAAAGAGAAATTATAAAATCGCTCAGCCGATGCGTACTTTCAAAGATGCTGCTTTTATCCACGTCCCATACGATAAACAGCTCGGAGATCACAATGGCGGCAATGCTTGTCAGCGCCGTGATGCTGGTCACCCGATAGTTTGCGTAAATCGTCGTCAGCATGATGCCGATTGCAAAGATGTAATAGATGGCCGTAAACGTACTGTGGACCGTAAAGAGAATGAAGCAGATCCCCACAAAGATAAGGGAAACGGAGTAAATTTTCCGCTTCTGTGAAAAACGCTCCGATCTTATGATCGCCGTGTCCGCCGCAATACAGAGAAGATTTGCCCCGCTGGGAAGCGCCATGAATTTCAGAACAAATCTCGAAACCGTCGTCGTCAGCATATCAGAGTGAATCAAAAGGATTCCCATAACGAATTCGATCATGCAGGCAAAGATCACCAGTCCCACCGAAGTCTTATAGTGCAGCCTGAGCCAGTCATCATCAATTCTCTCATATTCTCTCCGTATCTCTTCAACTTGGAGCGCATTAAAATTTTCTTTGTCTTGATTTCTATCTGCAGCTATGATGCCAGAACGTTTTATTCTCAAATTGGTCCCTCCAAGCGCGATCCGGAAAACAGTCTCAAACAATAACGAAAACATTTGCTTTAATTCCTTTTATTATAATAGGAAAAAAGGAAATTGTCTATCAAACGCTGCAAGGACTACATAGAAAAGGAGGCTTCCGATCCATAGAATTTGAGCTCTATGAAGCGGCAGCCTCCTGTCAATTTCGATTTTTCCTTCTATTTCCTGTCCTTATCCTTTTTCGCAAACCAGATAAAATAGATCAGCGAAATGATGATGAACCACGGGATACCGGTCCACAGCGTCACCTGGAACACCTTAATACAAGGATAGAGGAAAACGACGCTGATGAGAACGATGCCGAGCCAGGTGGAATAAGGATAGAAAGGCACGCGTACGGGCAGTTGTCTTCCGCCGGAAGCTTCCCACTTCTTTCTGAAAAAGAGATGAGTTACCATGATCATGAACCAGGTGAACACCGGCCCGAACATGGACATTCCCATCATGGAGAGGAACTGGCTGTCCTGGGGGAGAACCTGATTTACGATGGCCGCCAGAGCGATACCCAGCGAGCTGATCAACAGAGCCTTGACCGGAACTCCATTTTTGGAGACGTCGCCGAGAGATTTCGGCGCGTAACCGCCGCGGCTCAGAGAGAAGATCATGCGGCTGGAAACGTAAAGCATGCTGTTCATGGAGGAAAGTGCGGCTGTCAGGACGACAAAATTCATAATGGCTGCCGCGTATGGGATGCCGACAAGGGAAAATGCCGTAACGAACGGGCTTTCACCGACTCCCGCCTGCTTCCACGGAAGCATGGCAAGCATGATGCCCAGAGAGAGAATATAGAATACGAACAGCCGCACGATGGCGCTCTTCAAAGCGCGGGGAACGGCCACCTCCGGGTTCTTCGCCTCTCCGGCGGTTACCGCGATCATCTCCATGCTGAAATAGCTGAAGATTGCAATAAACGCGCCGAGGATGATACCGCTCACTCCTTTTGCCAAAAATCCTCCGTCGTTTGTATAGTTGTCAAACGTGATTTCAGGATGGGTGGCCGAAGCGCCGAAGACAACGTAACACCCTACCAGGATGAATATGACGATGGCGACGACTTTGATCGAGGCAAAGACAAATTCAAATTTGCCGAAGTTGCCGACGCTGGTGGCGTTGACGATGATCAGCGCGATTGAGAATAATAAGATCCAAACGAGTCCGGGAACCTGAGGAAACCAGTATTTCATATACATTCCAACTGCGGTAACCTCGGTACCGATGGCAATTACAACGCTGAACCAGTAGGAATAACGGACGACGAAACCCGCCCATGGGTTTATGTACTGTTCCGCATAGACGCCGAAGGAACCGGCGGTAGGCTGAGATACGGTCATTTCCGATAAACAGCCCATCATGATGAGTGCGATAAGGCCGCCGATAATATAGCTGATGAGCACCGCGGGTCCCGCCAGGCTGATGGCAAAGCCGCTCCCCATGAAAAGACCTGTGCCGAT
>CAMJRV010000516.1 GCA_946408315.1 uncultured Bacillota bacterium
GTGACGCTGCCGTGAACTCTGGCTCCGCCGATCGCATCAAAGGTCGTCTTCTCGCCTGTTACCGACTCGATTACCGCAGGGCCGGTAATAAACATCTTTCCTATCGGCTCCACTTGAATGATAAAGTCAGTCAAAGCCGAGCAATAAGAGGTTCCGCCTGCGCAAAGCCCCATAATGATTGAAATTTGCGGAACCCAGCCGGATATGACAGACGTTTTTCCGAAGATGGAACAATATGCATGCAACGCTGTAACTCCCTCTTGGATTCTTGCACCGGCCGCATCGTTCAGCGCGATGATTGGGTAGCCTGCCTCCATGGCCTTATCCATAACGGTAATAATTTTATGCCTTCCCGCTTCTCCGATCGACCCTCCCATTACGGTAGCGTCATTGGCATAGGCAAATACCGGTCTTCCTTCTACATTTCCGTAGCCGCATACTGCTCCTTCGGTGCCGAGATCTTTTTTATACAGATCGAAATCAACGCAGCGATTCTTCGCCCAAGGATTCGTTTCAACGTATGTATCGACATCAAACAGCAGCTTCATTCGTTCTTCCGCCGTGTACTTTCCGCCGGCATGCACCTTCTCTACTTTTTTCGGATTGCTGCTGATACGCAAAGCCCTTCTTTTTTGTCTGTATTCATCAAAAACATTACTCACTGTTTATTGAAACTCCCTTCATCTTTATTCATTGTCCGGGTCTTACAACTGAGGACCTTTTAATCTGATCGGCTTGCATTTGATCAGTCTGCCTGCGCCTTTCCTGCCAAGAAATCTCCCGTCCTGAAAAACCACACTTCCTCTGCAGTAAGTTGCGATGGGATAGCCTTTCAATTTCACGTTTTCCCAGATTGTATGATCCGTATCTCCGTGCATCTGCGTATTGGTGATCATGAAATTCTTCTTGGGATCGTAAATAACGATATCCGCATCCAATCCCGCCTGCAGAGCGCCCTTTAAATGATCCAAGCCGAAAAGCTTTGCAGGATTTGCCGCGCATAATTCAACCGCTCTGTTAAAGCTGATTCTGCCTTTATTCGCTTCCGACAGCATGTAGGGATACATCGTTTCAACACCGGCGCAGCCATTTGGTATCGTTGTAAAATTGCCGGGAGCGCCGTCCTTCTTTGTAATTCCCCAGTCCTTTTCAGCCTTTGTAAACGGGCAATGGTCTGTAGCGACGGTTGCAATGTCTCCGGTTTGAATGCCCTTCCAGAGGGCGTCCTGCGATTCTTTGTTCTTCATAGGCGGCGAGCATACAAAGTCTCTGCCTCTTTCCCTTTTATACACTTCATTGGTAAAATGAAGATATTGGGGGCAGGTTTCTGCAAATATGGGGTATCCCTCGTCTCTCGCCTTCACAACGGCATCCATTCCCATTTTGTCGGCAAGATGCACGATATAAAGCGAGGCGCCTGTCATCTTGGCTAAATTGATCGCTCTGACGTCTGCTTCTCCTTCAACCATTTCATTCTTTGCCATATAGTGCCACCAGGCCTCTGTCTTTCCTTCCGCCAGGTATTGCTTTGTCAATACGTTATTTACATCTCTGTTCTCAGCATGCACTCCTACCAAAGCGCCTATTTTCGCTGATTTTTGAAGCACCTTATAGAACTGTCCGTCATCAACTCCGAAATCATAGACCATAAATACCTTAAAGGAAGGAATTCCGCATTCCACCGCTTCTTTCATTGAGTCGAGCATTTCGTCTGTCGTCACGTCTCCGACGCCGATGTGGAAGGAATAATCAACCGCAGCGTCTTTCGCAGCCATTGCATTTCTTCTGTGTACGGCATCCATCATTCTCTCGCCCGCATTCTGCTGTGCAAAATCAAACACAGTAGTGGTACCGCCGCAGGCAGCCGATCTCGTTCCGGCATAATAATCGTCCGAAGAGATCGTTCCACCGAAGGATAATGCTAAATGAGTGTGGCCGTCTATCGCGCCGGGTAAAACAAGTTTTCCTTTCGCATCGACAACCTCTGTATTCCGCCCCGGTTTCAAGCCCAATCCTATGGCTGAGATTTTTTCGCCTGTTACGGCAACGTCCGCTTTAAAGCTGTTTTCAGCAGTTACTACTGTCCCGCCCTTTATTAACAAGTCCATATAAATCTCCTTATTCAGCAAGAGCCTATCCTCTCCAGGCTCTTGCATAAATAACAATACAATTTTATTCGAAATGGGTCCTGAGCTTTAAATCTCTCGGCTCACAGCCATCTCTCCATACCAGCTCGCCCGGCAGAATACAATCCGCGACCGGACAGACCTTCTGGCAGAGGTGACAGCCGACGCAGCGGTCGGTGTCAAGCTCGGGTCTTCTCTTCTCCTCGTTCCAGCGGATCGCCTGATGTCCGCCGTCATAGCAGGAAACGTAGCATCTTCCGCAGCCTACACATTTTTCGTCGCCGAAGTCAGGCCGGATCATGTAAACCCGGTCAAACTCCGACGGCGATACGATGTTGCTGACAGCCAGCCCCACAAATTCGTCCACGGAATCAAAGCCCTTTTCATCCATGAAATGCATCATTCCTGAGGCCATATCCCTTACAATCCGGTATCCGTATTCCATGATGGAAGTGGTGACCTGAACGTTTCTTGCTCCCAAAAGCAAAAAGTCTACTACGTCGTTCCAGGTGTAGATACCGCCTACGCTTGAAATAGGCGCTCCCCTTAAATCGGGGCAGGCTGCCATTTCCTGTGTAAAGCGCATTGCGATGGGCTTTACCGCCGCTCCCGACAATCCGGAAATTGCGGCCTTACCGTTCATCGCCGGCTGTGACGTATAAAGGTCATAATCTAAATCGATCAGAGATTTCACCGTATTGATGGCGGAGAGGCCGGTTGCCCCTGCCTTCATGGCGGCAATAGCGGACGGAAGGATCGTCGTCTGGTTCGGCGTCATCTTTGCGATCACAGGAAGCTTCGTTCCGCTTACTGCAGCCTTTGTGAAG
>CAMJRV010000517.1 GCA_946408315.1 uncultured Bacillota bacterium
GTAATAGTCTCCGCCCATCGTTCTGAAGTCATCGTGGCCCGCTCCGGCCAGATCGTTTACTCCGTTCGGTACAAATCCGGTAGCAGGAACTTCACCTGTTCCGGTAATCTGGGTTACGATATAATTTCTGTCGATGACAAGGGAGAACGCTTCTCTTACGCGAGGATCATCGAAAGGAGCCTTCTGTACGTTGAAGCAAGCGTAATAAGTGCCGAGGTAGTCGGCAGGAATCAGTTCGCCGGACTTCAGAAGCGCAGGCGTCTCGTCGATCGGCGGATTCCAGATGTGAAGCAGTTCGCCGCTTCTGTATGCGGCAAGTATCGCATTTGTGTCATCCATCAAAGCAAATTTAATCGAATCTGGTCCAAGTTTTTCAAAATCATAGTAGTTCTCGTTGGGAACCATTCTGATGTAGGAGTTGTGTTCCCATTCGCTCAGCTTGTATGCACCGTTTCCGATATAGGTGGCGGTATCAAATGTCCACTGATCTCCGCTCTGTTCGATAATATCCTTGCGTACGGGATAGGTTGCCGGGAATGCACACACTTCGAGGAAGTACGGCGTAGGCGTATGAAGTGTGATCTGTACTGTGGATTCATCCAGCGCAACGATTCCAAGCTCGGAAGGATCTTTCTCTCCCGCCATGATTTCGTTGGCGTTGACGACCGCGTCGATCATGTAGTTATACTCGGCCGCAGTCTCGGGGGTAACCAGTCTCTGCCATGCATAGACGAAATCGTCGGCTGTAACAGCCTTTCCATCCGACCATTTCGCATCGTCTCTCAGCTTGAAGGTGTAGACCAATCCGTCATCGCTGATCGTATAGCTTGCAGCCTGGCCTTCCTTGACCTCTGCATTGCCGGTTCCGGAATCTGCATATTTCATCAGACCCTCAAACATATGCTGGATCATGACAGCTCCGTCAACCGCTCTGTTTAACGCCGGGTCGATCGTCTCCGGTTCGGAAGCGATACAGATCGTCATTTCAAATCCTTTCTCCGCCTCTTTCGTGCCGCCGCCGCATGCTGCCAGCGTAAATACCATGCAGAATACGAGAGCTAACGCCAAAAATCTTTTAGTTTTCATTTAACTCTTTCTCCTCCTTTTTCCTGCCATCAGGCAAATATTTTGATACACATTTTGGACCAGTTTTTATAATATTCCGCAGCGCCGCTGTTCTCTTTCGTCACAGCACTACGGGTATTATCAGTTGGATGGATGACTTTTAGAACCGGGGCGACACCTTACAGAAGGTGGCAGGCTGCAAAGTGGCCGGGGGCCAGTTCTCTGAGCTCGGGGATCTCTTCCTTGCACCGGGCCATCGCATAGGGACAGCGGGTATGGAACCTGCAGCCGGACGGAGGATTCATCGGGCTTGGAATATCTCCTTCCAGAATGATCCTCTTCCTCGTCCTGCTCTTTTCAGGATCAGGAACAGGCACCGCGGACAAAAGGGTCTTCGTATAAGGATGCAGCGGATTTTTATTCAGTTCGTTGCTTTCCGCCAGCTCCACCAGATTCCCCAGGTACATGACTCCTATCCGATTGGAAATGTGTCTCACGACGGAAAGGTCATGGGCGATGAACAGGTACGTCAGCTTCAGATCATGCTGCATATCCTCCAGCATGTTTACGATCTGAGACTGGATAGATACGTCGAGAGCGGAGATCGGTTCGTCGCACACGATAAACTCCGGCTGTACCGCAAGAGCCCGGGCAATTCCGATTCTCTGCTGCTGTCCTCCCGAGAATTCATGGGGATAACGGTTTCCGTGTTCGCTGTTCAGTCCGACCTGAGTCATCAGGTCCTGAATTCGCTCCGCTCTTTCCCCCCTGCCCGACGCAAGCTTATGGATATCGATAGCCTCTCCTATGATCTCACTGACCGTCTTTCTGGGATCCAGTGAGGCGGAAGGGTCCTGAAAAATGATCTGCATTTTTCTTCTATAGGGCAGCATGTTTTCTTTCGTAATATCCTTGTCTCTATAATATATTCTGCCCGACGTCGGTTCATACAAGCGCAGCAGAGTACGTCCCAGCGTAGTTTTTCCGCAGCCGGATTCTCCTACGAGGCCGAGAGTCTCTCCTTCCCGGATGGAAAAGCTCACATCTTCCACGGCCTGAACGTTCTTTACTTTCAAAAATCCCTCTTTGATAGGGAAATATTTTTTCAGGTTTTCAATACGGACGAGCACATTGTCATTCATTTTCAGCACCCTCCTTTGCTTCTTCCTTTGCCAGCAGCCAGCAGGCGGACTCGTGACCTTCTCCCACAGAAAACAGCGGCGGCGTTTTTCTCAAGCAGATCTTCATGCAATGCTCGCACCTGGGACCGAAAGGACAGCCTGCAGGCGGATTCAGCATATCCACCGGTGTACCGGCAATCGGCACCAGCCTTTCATATTCTTCCGCGTCAACTCTCGGCATAGACTTCAAAAGTCCGACAGTATAGGGATGCTTTGGATCGTAAAAGATATCGTTTACCAATCCTTTTTCCACGATACGTCCCGCATACATGACGGCCACCTTGTCACAGATCTCCGCCACGACGCCCAGATTGTGCGTGATGAATACGATCGCCATGCCGGTCTTCTTCTGAACTTCCTTCATCAGCTCCAGGATCTGCGCCTGAATCGTAACATCCAGAGCAGTCGTCGGCTCGTCGGCGATCAGCAGTTTCGGACTGCAGATCAATCCCATTGCAATCATTACCCTCTGGCGCATACCGCCGGAAAGCTCGTGAGGATGCTGCTTCATACGCTTCTGGGGGTTATTGATCCCCACCAGCTCCAGCATTTCAATCGCTTTATTCCAAGCTTCTTTTGAGGAGATCTTGTGATGGACACGGACCGCCTCAATCAACTGGTCCCCGATGGTATAGACAGGGTTCAGACAGGTCATGGGGTTCTGGAAGATCATGCTGACCTTGTTTCCCCGGAAGTCCTCCAT
>CAMJRV010000518.1 GCA_946408315.1 uncultured Bacillota bacterium
ATCACCGCCACTTTACCACTCAGATTCAATGGATCATTCATGCTTTTTTCCTCCCTTTTCGTTTCTAAGTTTGATTTTATTTGGAGTGAGACGGCGCTGCCGTCTCACTGTTTCCTTATCCAAGATACGTTAACCCCAAAGCTCTTCCTCTGTCGGCACATGATTGTCCGGCATGTGATAGGCAATACGGGAGATGTTGATTAAATGATTGTAATTTAAATTCTCGGAAATGCTGTTGTGTCCCCAGGAGCCGCAGCCCAGTGTGTTTGTAGGAGCAAGTCCGTTGAAGAAGCTTCCTCCCGCCGAGCTGGCGCAGCTTTGATTTACGACAAACCGGCTGACACAAAGCTTTTCTGCCACATACTCAATATTTTCCGTAGAATTGGAGTGGATCGCGACGCTATGCCCCTTGCCGTCCGTTTCAAGATTTGCTCCGGCGATTTCCACCGCTTCCGCGAAATCGTGATACCGATAAACTGCCAGAACAGGGCACATCTTCTCTTTGGAAAGAATATCCCCCTTTCCGTGGCTGTCTGCCTCGATAAGGATGACTCTTGTATCTTCCGGAACATCGACTCCGGCGAGCTTGGCGATGGTCTGCACCGGCTGCCCCAGCGCATGCCGGTTCATTGCACCATCTACAAAAATGGCATTGCGGAATGCTTCCTTCTCCCCGGCATCGGATGCGATATAGGCTCCGTTTTTCGTAAACTCCTCCAGGATTTCCTTGTAACGATCTTCGGGCACGATAACAGACTGCTCGCCGGAGCAGATAATCCCGTTATCAAAAATCCTGCCGGCAATAATCTTGGGAACTGCGTCGGGAAAATCTGCATCCCTGTCGATGATGCACTGTACATTTCCGGCTCCTACCCCGAAAGCCGGTCTGCCGCTGCTGTATGCCGCGTTGACCATTCCCGCGCCTCCAGTTGCAATGACCACATCGGCGCTGGAAATCAAGGCTCTTGTGTTTTCCCTGGATTGTTGGTCCAGAATTTGAATGAGATTCTTCGGCGCTCCGAGTCTACTCAATTCCGTGTTGATCAGAAATACCGCATCAGAGCTGCATTGCACCGCCTTGTGATGAGGTGTTATGATGATCGCATTTCTGCCCTTAAGAGCAAACATGGCGTTGCTCATCGGTGTAACAATGGGATTGGTACAGGGTGTTATGGCGGCTACCACACCCATCGGTTTGGCAATCTTCACGATGCCAGCCTCCGAATCCCGTTCAATGATTCCTACAGATTTTTTATCCCGGAGGCTGTTCCAGATGATGCTTGCTTTATTTTTATTTTTTACGGTTTTATCCGCCACATTGCCCATGCCGGTTTCGGCAACGGCGATCCCGGCAAGATATTCCGCATTGTTGAAAATTGTTTTCCCGATCGTCTTCACGACCTCATCCACCCGCTCCTGGCTATAGGTTTCGAATTCAGCCTGGGCAATTCTCGCGCGTTTCAAATATTGATCAATATATGCCCTGGAATCCATTGTTTCCTGATTCATTGCTGCAGCTCCTTGCGAGAGCTTTCCGCCTTTGCTTCCAGCATCTTTTCCATATACTGATATCCCTTGTCAAAGGCCTCGACATTGATTGCCCGCAAAGGCGCGGGAAAATCGCCCTGGATGGTGTTCAGCATTTTGTCGTAGTGCAGCTTCGGCAAGAGCTTTGTCAACGCCCCCAGCATGACCATATTGACCACCATCGGTTTTCCCATTTCTTCGGCGATCTGAGTCCCGGGGATCTCGTAATGGTTGGGGTTCTGTGTCCGGACCAGGGTGCTGTTGATCAGAACCATGGCCGAATTTCCCAAATCGATGCAGTATTTATCGTATCCCTTTTGATTATACGCAATAAATACATCCACGTTATCGACTTTCATATAATCGATGTCCTCATCGGAAACGACGACTTCTGCCTTACAGGCGCCTCCTCTGGCCTCCGGACCGTAGCTCTGGGTCTGAGAAATATTGAAGTCTTCGCCTAAGCCATAGGCTTTTGCCAGTAATACGGAAGACAGTATGATTCCCTGTCCTCCTGCCCCTGCAAATCTTACGTTTAATCTCATTTCTACTACTCCTCCACATTGATTGCTGCGTCAGGACACAGCTTTTCACATATTTTACATCCAATACATTCTTTTTGCTTTACGGCTTCCGGCATGGTTGTTCCGTAGCTGTTTCTTCTTTGGGACAGTGCAAATACCTGCTTCGGGCAAACAGAAACGCATATGTTACAGCCCTTGCAGCATGTTGAATCAACGTTCACGATCATTTTTTCCTTGCGCCCCCTTCTTTTCCTTTGCTGTTTTGGTCTCTTTGCGCTGCTCAAGCTGGCGCTGCATTCTCTCGATATACTCCGTCCTGTCATTGTCATGTTTCAGAATGCCGCACTTAATCTTGCCTTTTGGCTCTTCCATGCCTTCCTTATATACATAACTATTTTCTTTTAAATAATTTATAATAAAAGACGGGTCCTTGTCCCCGTAGACTTCTTTTCCACTTTGAACGGGGCATTGGGAAATGACTTCGATAAAGGAAAACCCCTTGTGTTCGATTCCGGCCCGAATGCTTTTTTCAAGCTGCACAGGATGCGCCGTGGTCCATCTGGCCACATAGGTTGCTCCCATACTGATTGCCAGCTCAGCCCCCTCCATCGGCTCATCATAGGAGCCCCGTGGAGAAGTTTTTGTACTGATGCCGCTCGGAGTTGCCGGCGATTTTTGACCTCCTGTCATTGCGTAAATATGATTGTTGATCATGACCACCGCAATATCGATGTTTCTTTTGCAGGCGTGGAGCATGTGATTTCCGCCGATGGCCAGACAATCTCCATCCCCGGTAAACACCAGCACCTTCTTGTCCGGGCGGGAGAGTTTCAGACCTTGGGCGAATGCCAGCGCCCTGCCGTGTGTGGTATGCATGACATCCAGGTTGTAATAG
>CAMJRV010000519.1 GCA_946408315.1 uncultured Bacillota bacterium
AGGTGGGGCAGCTTGGGAGCGGGCAGAAGCTGGTTGACGGGTGGATTACGGAGGACCCGGAAGCCGGTAAAACGCTCCTGTTCTTTTCTTACGAGAACGCAGCACCGATGTTTTTAGATGGGGTTCACTTTTCTGCGGAAAACAGCGATGAGGAGAAGTGGGACACCGTCGCCGGATGGGAAACGCTGATTCGGTCACGGCTTGAGTGGCATGGTTTGCCTCATGAAACCTACGAAGGGGAGCATATCCTGGTAAAGTTTCCGTTCCATACGGGAGAAACCTGCCAGTTGTTCCTGTCACAGCCGGTAAGGAAAGGCGACGGAGGCATCTGGTGTGTGGAGCGATGGATGGATGGCGGCGGAGGATTAAACTATGCCATTCCTGAGACAGAGGGATCTGCGCTGGAGTATTACGGGGAATTGCAGAAACAGTGTGATGAGGGGCAGGACTTGTATCGCCTGGAACCAACACAGGTCGCGCTGGACTACATCAACAATACGCTGGGACAGGATGTTCTGCCCGGTCAGTTGGGGCTTCAGCGCGGTGCGGCGATCGAGGATTTTGAGGAGATGCCGGAGAGCCGCTATATCGGTTTTATTTCAGAATTTAAAGACGGTAAACCCTATATATTTTCTTTTGACTTGAATTCTATAGAGCTGGTGGGGCCTCCCGGCGCTGTCTCCGTGCAGAAACAGGAGCCCAATCGGTATCTTCAGTTTTTCCAGGGTACCGACAGCACCCGCTTCCTCCTTATCGATCCAGCCGGCCCTATCGGTCGGAAGGATGGAATCCGCTTCAGGGAAGCCACGAAAGAAGAGTTCAAGACGTACCTTGAAAAGGCTTCTGATTCTAAGCCTCCGCTGTTCAAGGTCCTTGCGAAGGGCGGCTTCGTGCAGGAGATACAGGAACAACTCAGACCGGATGCATAAGGATGATCTCCATATAGACATATTTCTATTTGAGTGGTACGATAGAGGAAGCATCAGGAAAGCAAGGAGAGAACGGCTATGGATATAAAAAAGGTTTGGGCGGTATATTTCAGCGCTACAGGTACGACGCAGAAAATAGTCGAAAGAATTGCGAGGGGCATTGCAGTGCAGCTCGGGATGGAATATGAGGCATGTGATTTTACGCTGCCCGGCGCCCGGGAAACGCCATTGCGCTTTGGACAGGGGGACTTTGTCGTCTTGGGGACGCCGGTGTATGCCGGCCGGGTACCGAATGTTCTGCTGAAATACTTAGATACGCTGGAAGGGAATGGGGCGGCTGCGGCGCCGGTCGTGTTATATGGAAACCGGAACTATGACGACAGCTTGATCGAATTGCGGGATATTCTCGAAGACCACGGATTTCATACGATTGCCGCCGCTGCGTTTGTCGGAGAGCATTCCTTTTCCTATGTTCTGGCAAAGGGACGGCCGGATGAAGCGGACCTGCTGGAAGCGGATTCCTTTGCAGAAAAGGTTGCTGCAAAGACAAAAGGACTCACCGGTGCAGATTCTTCCCGCCCTGTTGATGTAAAGGGCATTCCCAAGCCGTACCGCGGCTATTATCAGCCCAGGGACCGTCAGGGAAATCCGGTCGACATCCGGAAGGTAAAGCCTCTGACGACGGAGGACTGCAACGATTGTATGATTTGTGCCGACGTCTGCCCTATGGGTTCCATCCGTTATGAGAATGTGAGGGAGGTTGCCGGCATCTGCATCAAATGCGGCGCCTGTGTTAAAAAATGTCCCGTACATGCGAAGTATTATAAGGATGAAGCGTTCCTCTACCATAAGCGTGAGCTGGAAGAGGAATTGACCGGCAGGGCCGTTCCGGAGACTTTTTTATAAGGGGCGAACGGATGAGGCGGAAAGGGTTTGGGAAATTTGTGAAGAAAAGTTCTTCCATTGAGATTGATTAGGGAGAGGACGGGTATATGTAACTGTCGCCGTCTGCTCCAGTCAGGGGATGACGTGACGGTTTAACCGATACTGCAAAATGGAGGAAACGATGAATTTTTTCAGCTTATTTTCCGCGTTATCATTTGTTTCTGTTATTGTATATATCTATGTAGGGGTTTATGCGTACACACAAAACAGGGGGTCCCGGATTCACAGGATCTTCCTTTTACTGTGCGGGAGTTACGCCATATGGTCCTTTGCATACGCCTTTGCGTACGTTTCCGACAGTCCGCAGGCTTTTTCTTTTTGGAATAAGATTTCGGCCGTCGGATGGTGCAGCTTCAGCGCGATTACGCTCTACCTGGTCCTGTTGATTACCGACAGCCGGTTTAAGAGCAGTAAGCTCGTCAACCTGTTGATCTTCCTTCCGGCAGCCGTATTCTTCTATATGGTGGTGTTTTTATTCGGCGCTGATATTCAGACGCCCAAACTGGTCAGCGACATCTTTTATGCCGGAAATTTTATCTATAATACTGCGCTTTTATCGCTCAGCATACTTATTTTATTCCTCTGGGGCCTGAAATCCCAGAATACGAGAATCAAGAAACAGGCAAATATTCTCGTCATATCCAGCGCTGCGCCTTTTTTGCTCAATTTGCTGAACCAGACGATCCTGCCGATGCTGGGGGTCCGGACGTTTCCCAATGTGGGGCAGCTGTACGCTGTCATTATGATCCTGGGAATTTATATCGTAATCTCCAGATACAGTTTTCTGAAGGTCCCCGAGAAGGTTTTGCTGGAAGAAATCCAGGACAAGATTCTGGATATGGTCATCATTCTTGACAGCCAGTACGAGATCATAAGGATTTCCAGGCATACCTTAAATCTGCTCAGTTTTGAGGAGCAGGACCTGCTTCATAAAAATATCGACTGCCTGTTTGATGAGAAAGTTGTCAGCCGGATCAAGGTACAGGACCCCCGGGGTCAGGAAATAAAATTTGAAAATATCAGAGTGCTGGGAAATAACGGGATCACGATACCGATCAATATCCTCT
>CAMJRV010000520.1 GCA_946408315.1 uncultured Bacillota bacterium
CCGATTTTTGCGGATAGGATATTGTAGAAAAAACAGATAAAAAACCAGATTAGTCCGATTACACACTGACTCATAAAGGTCATTTCCCATCCCATGGTGAGGCTGACATAGATCCCGACTACCCAGGAGATCAAAACCGTCAGGGTCGGATAGTAGACGAATACCTGAAACCATCCGAACATGCTGGCGCATCTCTTTCCAACAAATTCGTTGGCATAGGTGATGACGCCTCCCGGCTTGTCTGTCAGCGCAGCCAACTGGCTGAAGGTCAGACAGCCGAATACGATGGTGAATGCGGCAATGCAGAATACGAGAGCAGCAAGTCCTACGTTGCCTCCTGTGTACCCCAGCATATCGTCGGACTTGAAGAAAATACCGGAACCGATTACGATTCCTACGATCATTGCAATCGTTGTGAATAAGCTATATTCACGCCTTTGCTGCTTCATAAAATTTCACACACTCCTTTAACTCCGATGAATTTGTAATAATGATTAGACAGATGGTGCAAAAAGGTCTGAAGATAAATAACGCTCTCCGGAATCAGGCAGCAGTATCACAATATTCTTCCCCGCATTTTCAGGACGTTTTGCGAGAAGAGCTCCTGCGAACAGAGCCGCTCCCGAGGAGATTCCCACAAGCAGGCCCTCTGCATGGGCGAGCATTCTTGTGGTCCGGAACGCATCCTCTGCCTTCACTTTAATGATTTCATCCAGTATACCGACATTCAGCACAGTGGGGACAAAGCCCGCGCCGATACCCTGGAGCTTATGCGGACCCGCTTCTCCCCCGGACAAAACCGGAGAATCGTACGGCTCAACGGCGACAATTTGAATAAATTTGCTCTTTTCCTTCAATCGTTCCCCAACGCCGGTTACCGTGCCTCCCGTGCCGACGCCTGCGACAAAGATATCGACCTGCCCGTCCGTATCCCTCCATATTTCCTCCGCGGTGGTCTCTTTATGGATCCTTGGATTTGCAGGATTGGTAAACTGTCCGGGAATAAAGGAATTTGGAATCTCTGCAGCCAGACGCTCCGCCTCCTCGATGGCTCCTTTCATTCCACCGATGGCAGGGGTGAGTACCAGCTCAGCTCCGAGAGCCATCAGAAGCTTTCTTCTTTCTACGCTCATGCTTTCCGGCATAGTCAAAATGATGCGATAGCCTCTCGCCGTCGCCACAAAGGCGAGGCCGATTCCGGTATTGCCGCTGGTCGGCTCAATGATGACGCTGCCCGGCTTCAGCCTGCCGTTTTTCTCAGCATCCTCGATCATGGCCAGCGCAGCCCTGTCCTTTACGCTGCCGAGAGGGTTGAAATATTCCAGCTTCGCAATCAGTTTTGCGTTTTCCGCTCCTGCTTGACTGGCGTACCGTTCAAGATAAAGCAGCGGAGTATTTCCGACCAACTCCGTCAGATTGTTTGAAATTCTCATAAAAGCACCTCCCCATTCGTCTTGCCTCTATCCGGCATTTGATTCCTTCCATAGTATAGATCAAGTGATTTTCAAAATCAATCGTTATCCTGTCGAGACCTTGTAAATAAGGTCCATCCCATATCCGATCTTGATTCTATAGTATCCAGCCAGCTTTTGATTCATACTTTCCTTTCCGGTATCGATCAAAAGCGGCCTGTTTCTCAGCTCTATGATTTTGGAATTGGTCGATATGACAACAATATTTTCTTTTCCGATCTTCTGAAGGACCGCCGCACTGATCTGCTGGTTGCCTCTCCCCAGCAGATAGCCCTGTCCCCCCGTCGGCGTTAGGATCAGCTTTCCGGTCCCCTCACCGAGAATATCGAGGAGATCCCGTTCATTGCAGTCCTGTTTTACCAGCGCCTTATCCTTTATGACGTCCACTCCCAGCAGGGTATTGGGCAGATTGAGTTCTTTCATGATAGCCCCGGTGGTTGTGCCCGGCCCTATGAGGTAAGATTCCCCCTCCTGCATATGATCGATGATGTCCAGCGCGATCGCATTCCGGCTTTCTTCCTCACTTAACGGTGTGGGCGCCTTCCGATTCTGAAGGTATTCTCTTTTGTACGGCACCTTCAGATAGCCGAAGAGCTCTGTCCGGACCTGATTGTTTCGGATCGCCTCTTCGTCGATATCGACGACCTCCTCCTCCCGGACCGGGAGGGTGCTGTCGCAGAGATAACGAAACGCCAGCTCTCCCGCCGCCTGGGGTGTGTTCCCGTAGACTGGGGAATAGATCTTTACCCCTGCCGGAATCCCCAGCACAACGGCCCGATTTCCAACAGCCCGGTAAAGATCTCTTGCCGTTCCGTCACCTCCGGCAAACAGAATCAGCGCTGCCCCACGCTCTTTCATGAGAGCGGCCGCCTTGACGGTGTCCGCGCTGACGGTAATGCCGGCGGCAGCCTCGGGACGGGAAACGATCTCAAACCGAAACCCCAATTCTCTGCACAGGTTTTCTCCCATGTCTCCTGATACGGTCAAAACGGTAAGCTCCTCCCTGATGGGCAGCAGCTTTCGCAAGGCCGCAGAAGCAACAGCAGGGGCTTCTTTAAAAGCCCCTAACTGTATCGCCCTATTTAAAATTTCGATCCCGTCCGTCCCTTTCAGTCCTACCCTGCCGCCCATGCCGGCAATGGGATTGATGATCAGTCCGATGGTCTTCATATTGTATTACGCTTCCTTCTGATGCTTTCTTACGCTTCTTTCGTCTTCTTCAGGTAAACTCTCCAGGTCGGACACCACTGGGCCGGATCATCCACACTGGCTTCATCCGTCTGGTGGGTCGTGCTGTTATGCGGCGCGGTGCGGATGAGGTCCGGGGTCTCGTACGCCTCATCCAGAATGTGATGAATCGTTGCGACGTACTCGTCCAGATCCGCCTTCGTCGGAGATTCCGTCGGTTCCAGCGTAATGGGCTCCGGGATGTAGTACGGATGATGGCTGCTCCAGATATGCATTCC
>CAMJRV010000521.1 GCA_946408315.1 uncultured Bacillota bacterium
GCAAGAGCCAGCAGCCTCCGACGATCTTTCCCGACGTCTCGATATTGAGGAACAGATAGGCGGAAACGATGACCCCAAAGGCCGGAATCATCAGGTATTTCAAAAGCGCCGTGCCCGTTCTTTTTTTATCCTTGACGACGTACTGGAATATGACGGAAAGGTTCACCAGCGTGAAAGCGGTAAGGGCGCCGAAGCTGACGAGGGAAAGGGCGGCGTAGAGGTTTTCGGAAAAAATGATGGAAGTCAGCGACAGTGCCGAAACAAGCAGAATGTTGTACACCGGTGACTGGAACTTCGGATTGACATAACCGAAAAACCGTTTCGGAAGGGCGCCGTCCCTGCCCATGCCGTACAGGATCCGGGCGACGGCCGCCGTCGCCGTCAGGGCGCAGGCCAGGCTGGCGCAGTTATCAATGATTAAAAATACCGTTGCCATATATCCGGTCTTCATATGCTCGAACAGATCGAAGATTCCCGTCATCGGATCGGACATTTCCTTCCAGGCGTCAGGCCATGCCACCTGGGCGATATACGCGATAAAAATAAATACGATACCGGCGCCGACACAGATGATAAAGATCGCTTTTCCGATATTTTTTTCCGGCTCGATGGCCTCTTCCGCAACGGTAGTTACGGCGTCAAACCCCAGGAATGAAATCGCCATGATGGCGGCTGCTCCAAGCAGTCCGTCCCGTGAAAAATCCTGCGGATCGTAGAAATTTTCCGCAGAGAGCAGAGTCCCCGCTCCGCCGCCGCCCAGGATGAACTTGACGACTACCGCGATAAAGACGAGGGTAAAAGCAAACTGAAGCACCATGATGATCGTATTAAACCTTGAGGTGGACTTGATTCCGATGATATTGATGGCTGTCATCGCGGCGACGCTGACCACGATCCAGACCCAGACCGGAACCTGGGGTACAAACCGGTTCATGTAAAGGCCCACCGTCAGGTAACAGACGAGGGGGATGAGGATATAGTCCAGCAGGACGACCCAGCCCGTCAGGAATCCGAGATGGGGATTGATCGCTCTCTGGACATAGGTATAGGCCGATCCGGCCACAGGATAGATCTTGACCATCTGGGTGTAGCTGTAGGCGGTGAACATGACCGCCAGGATCGTAATCAGCGTAGACAGGGCCATCATGCCCTGGGTGATCTGCGTCAATACGCCGTACTGATTGAAGATAACGGTGGGGGCAAGATAAGAAATCCCGAAGAAGACCAGGTTTCTCAAATTCAGCACCCTTTTCAGGGATTGCTCGTAGCCGAGCCTGTTCAGCCCTTCATTCGATATGGTACCATTGTTATCCATCATGTAACCTCCATATTTATATTTTTCTTATTTCACCATGCCGGCGTTTCAGCAGATTTCTTTTCCACGGGAATCTGCATTTCCGTCAGGTAGTCCTCTTCCTCTTTCTTGTTCCAGAAGCCGTCTACGGCGCTGCTCCTGGGACAGCCGGCCTTGCGGTATCCGTTTTCTTTCATCCACAGGACCGCAAAGTCATACGCCTCCGAAAGCCTGTGATACGGTCCCCTGTGCGCCACGTTTAAAACCGTCATCCGGGGAACGATCCGGAAGCCATACTCCGAAGTGTCCTCGCCCGCTCCTGTCACCGCGTCGCAGAATTCGATCCGCACGTCGGTCTCTTTGTATTCCCCGTCCGGATAAAGGATCACGTTATACTCCGGATCGGTAAGCCCGATTGCCGGGTTCTCCAAAAGGACCCGGTCCGACAAATCCTGTAAAAAGTTTTGCTTTGCCAGCCCTTGAAAAAACTCAGCCATGTCGCTGACAAAATACTCTTTGAAATAGATCGTATGCTCCGGGATCTCCCTGATCTGTGCCTGATATTCCATGCCGTTCCCTCCTTTCCTGTTACAGCGACCCGGAAACGAGCTTTCCGTCAAAGATCACCGCCTCAAAGGAGATGTTTCCGAGCTGATCCCCGGGAGTTCGGAAAAAGTCGTCTGAAATTACGCTCAGGTTGGCAATTTTTCCGACGGTCAGGGAGCCCATGAGAGCTTCCATCCGCATCTGTCTCGCCCCGTTTACGGTATAGCCCTTCAGCAGCGTTTCCCGTTCGAGCTTTGCGGATTCGGGCGGTCTGACGCTCCCTGGATACCGGCCTGGGTCGAGGGGAAATTCCGGATCGACTCTGGTGCTTGCAACCTGCATCGAGAAAAAGGGGTCCGCCCTGTGGAGCTCGTAAAACGTGACGACGTCCGAAGAGAAGGTTACCAGCGCGCCGCTGTCGATGATCGGATTGAACTGGTACATCCTGGCCCATTTCTCGTAACCGTAGAACGCCTGAGCCACGTCGCCGAAATATCCTCCGGACCAGTGGCAGCTCCAGTTGACGGTGATCCCCAGCCTGGCCGGACGGTCCATATCCTTCGGATCGACCAGCTCACAGTGGGCAAAGATCGGCTGGCATACCCAAGGCTCTCCCAGACGCTCCGCTTCTTTCCGGGCCTGTTCCACCGCGTCGCAGCCCACACGGAAAGCCCGGTCGCCCACCATGTGAATATGTAAGTCCAGCCCTTCCCGGTTGCAGAGCAGGAAGCACTTCGTCAATTCTTCCGTCTCCATCTTGATCTCACCGAAATTTGTGCCTGTCGGATCGTTCTGAAACGCTTCCAGAGACGCTCCGTTTCCGCTTTCGTTGGTCCCGTCCAAAAACAGCTTCATCGTGTTGAACTTCATATGCTTTCCGCCGTACTTTCGAGAGTACCCGCGCAGGATTTCGATTTTCTCCGGCAGGTCCTGATAGCTCCAGAACCGGGAGATGCCGTCGTAATAGACGTTCATCTTTCCCGCCTCGTCCAATGCCTTCATCGCCGATAGCTGTGACTCTCCTTCGAGCACGCCGTCGGCAATGGCGGTAATGCCGTGAGCCGACAGAAAGGAGAAAAACCCTT
>CAMJRV010000522.1 GCA_946408315.1 uncultured Bacillota bacterium
CTCCAGGATTTTATAGGCTAATGTTTTTCCCATAAAAAACTCCTTTCTTGGCCCGCTTGATTCGCAAAGAACGCGAAACAGCAAACCGCCGATATTGTATACAATTATACAATTTTGAATAAAATAAGTCAAGGCTGTAACGGAAAACCCATTGAAAACAAAATTAAAATACTATATAATGTACTTCACTGAATATGTGGTAACAATATATAGGAGGCAAGGGATGAAGACGGTTATTAAAAGAGATGGATCGCAGGTCAGCTTCAACGGCGGAAAGATTAAGACCGCCATTGAAAATGCGATGATGGAAACGAAAGCGGGGGTCGATTCCGCTTTGGCCGGGGAGGTCGCCGCGGCGATAGAGAAGCAGGTGGAGCGCTCGGAGCGCATCAACGTGGAGGATCTTCAGGATCTGGTGGAGGATTTTCTCATGGCCAGCGAACGGAAGGACGCCGCCAAGAAGTTTATCATTTACCGTTATGAGAGAGACAAGACTCGGGATGCGAGAAAGCGGAGAGACGGGAGACTCATCCCGGAGGAATTTGTCAGCAAATATAAGCATACTCCTTCCCCTATGAGCCAGTTGGGAAGCTTCGTCTATTACAGGACCTATTCGAGATGGGTACCGGAAGAGCTGCGGCGGGAATACTGGTGGGAGACGGTACGCCGCTCTGTCGAGTACAACTGCAGCCTGGTTCCTACTTCCAGGGAAGAAGCGGAGAAGCTATACCGGAATGTCTTTGAGCTCAAGCAGTTCTTGTCGGGACGGACCTTCTGGGTGGGAAGCACGGACGTTTCCAAGCACTACCCCATGTCCAACTTCAACTGCTCCTTCCAGGTTATCGACAGCTTTTCCTCCTTCCGGGATATCTTTTACCTGCTCATGGTGGGCTCGGGAGTTGGTGTGCGGGTGCTGAAATCGGATATCGCAAAGCTCCCTCCCGTGAGGACGGATGTCGAGGTGATCCATGAATCCTACACGCCGATGTTGAAGACCTTGCGTCAGGACAGCACTTCTTTGGAATTCACCCATAATGACACGGTGAAGATCACCATCGGAGACAGCAAAGAGGGATGGGTCCAGTCCATGGACTATTTCCTGAAGACGCTCTACAGCACCGAATACAGGAAGATCAAGACTGTCATCCTGAATTACGATCACGTGCGGTCCAAGGGCGAAAAGCTGAAGACCTTCGGAGGGACGGCCAGCGGCCACATCAGCATGAAGAATATGTTCATCAAGATATTCAAGGTCATCGAGAAGGCGAAGCACCGTTCCACGACGAACCGGGTAAAGCTTCAGCCCATCGATTGTCTGGATATCGCCAACATCATCGGGGAGAATGTGGTCGTGGGCGGCGTGCGCCGGACGGCGGAGATCGTGCTCATCGATCAGGACGACAAGGACTGCATCCAGGCGAAGAGCGAGCTTTATAAAAAAATCGATGAAAAATGGGTGATCGACACGGAGCTGGCTCACCGGCAGATGAGCAACAACTCCATCTATTATACGAGAAAGCCGACGCGGCCGGAGCTTCACTGGCACCTGCAGCAGATGCGGTATTCCGGAGAGCCGGGCTGGGTCAACGAGGAGGCCGGATCGAAACGGCGTCCGAATTTCCAGGGAGTCAACCCCTGCGCGGAAATTCTGCTGGACTCGAAAGGCTTATGCAATCTGACGACGGTGAACGTGATGGCCTTTGTGAGAGACGGTGTTCTGGATCACGACGGCTTGATGGAGGCGCAGAGGCTGGGCGCAAGAGCCGGTTACCGCATGACCTGCACCGAGCTGGAGATACCGGAATGGAACGCGGTGCAGCAGAGAGATAAGCTCCTGGGCTGTTCACTTACAGGCTGGCAGGACATGGTCAACGCCCTTTCTCTTGACCGGGAGGATCAGGAAAAGCTTCTGAGAGAGCTGCGGGAAGCCGCAAAAAAGGCGGCGGCAGAATACGCCAAAGAGCTTGGACAGCCGGAACCTCTGCTGGTGACCACGGTCAAGCCGGAGGGGACGCTGAGCCTGCTTCCCGTCGTGTCCAGCGGTGCTCATTTCTCTCATGCACCCTACTATGTGAGGCGAATCCGGATCAGCAGCGACGATCCGCTCACAAAGGTCTGCGAAGAGCTGGGCTATCCGGTATTTCCGGAGGTTGGCCAGGACCCCGAGACCTGCGTGACAAAGGTGGTGGAATTTCCCGTCAAGGCTCCCGGGGCGCGTTTCAAGGCGGATGTGGGCGCTATCGAGCAGCTTGAAATTTATAAGATGTTCATGACGCACTATGCCGATCATAACTGCTCCATCACAATCCACGTCAGGGACGAGGAATGGGACGACGTGGAACAGTGGGTCTGGGATAACTGGGATGACACGGTGGCCCTTTCCTTCCTCTCCTTTGAGGATAACTTCTATGAGCTCCTGCCTTTTGAGGAAATCAGTGAAGAGGAATACCGGAAGAGAGCAAAGGCGATGAATCCTTTCATTCCGTCCCTGATCTCCAAGTATGAGAAAGAGGAAACGGAATATGACATCGGGGATGACGGCTGTGAGAACGGCGTCTGTCCGGTGCGGTAATAAAGCATGAAACATAAATTGGCAACAGCTTCGCGCCGTTGCCATTTATTATTTATAGAGCATTTTCCAGTTATAGAGCATTTTCCAGATCGCCTATGATATCCTTTACGTCTTCGATTCCCACCGATAAACGGAGAAGACGGTCGTTGATTCCCTTTCGGTTTCTCTCCTCTTCGGGGACGTCGGCGTGGGTTTGCAGCATCGGATAGGTGATCAGGGTTTCCACACCTCCCAGACTTTCCGCATAGAGAATCAGGCCGACGCGTTCCAATATCCGTACGGCTGTCTGCCAGCTGTCCACTTCAAAGGAAATCATCGCGCCAAAGCCCCGGCCCTGGACCAGAGAGAT
>CAMJRV010000523.1 GCA_946408315.1 uncultured Bacillota bacterium
AAAAGAAAATAGCACTAATCTTAGTTTTGGCACTGGCCGTATTCGCACTGGCCGCCTGCGGCGGAAAAGCCCAGGGAGAGGAAGGCGACGGCAGCGCAGATCTGACGGTACTGAAGGTGGGAGCATCTCCCGTACCTCATGCTGAAATCCTTGAATTTGTAAAGCCGATGCTGGCAAAAGAGGGAATCGATCTTCAGATCACCCAGTTCAGCGACTATATCATTCCGAACACAGCTGTGGAAGCCCATGAGATCGAGGCGAACTACTTCCAGCACCAACCCTATCTGGACAGCTTCAACAAGGACAACGGAACGCATCTGGTCTCCGCTGTAGCGGTTCACTATGAGCCCATGGGCCTGTTTGCAGGAAAAACCGCATCTCTTGATGAGCTGAAAGACGGCGCGACCATCGCGGTTCCCAACGATCCGACCAACGAAGCCAGAGCCCTTCTGCTCCTCGAACAGGAAGGTATTATCAAGATCAAGGACGGTGCGGGTCTCTCCGCCACTCCCCTGGATATCGTAGACAATCCGAAAAATATCAAATTCTTTGAAGCCGAAGCGGCGGCAGTAGCCCGCGCCATCCAGGATGTAGACTTCGCTATCATCAACGGCAATTACGCTCTGGGAGCAGGATTCAAGGTTTCCGACGCGCTGGCGGTAGAGAGCGCAGAATCCGAAGCGGCTCAGACCTTCGCCAACATCGTGGCAGTATATGAAGGCGACGAAAGCAAACCGGAAATTCAGGCTCTGGTAAAGGCCCTGACCTCTGAGGAGACGAAGAAGTTCATCGAAGATAAGTATGAAGGCGCTGTAGTGCCCGTATTCTAAAAAATAAAATTCCATCAGGAACTGTAACGTAATATGCTCCCCTTGTGATAACCGTTTTTATAAGGAAACGGTCTGCGCAAGGGGAGCATATTATTTGATGGTATAGCCAATTTTAACTTTCATAGATTTTGGGGGAAACAAATGTTACGACTGCGGCAGGAGCAGCGGTGAAAAGTAGTCGTTCAGCTCTGCCGGCAGCGGATACAATGTGTAAGTACGACCTTTGTCGTCGACAGCCATACTGCCGGTAAGGAAGAGTGTATTATGATAGACATCCAGAATGATATTCTCCCCGCGAACCACGCCGTCCCTGCTGACGAAGCTCATCCAAACGAAATCCGTCGACTCATCGACAGGCAGCGTAACAAAGATGGCTTCCAACTCATCCTGCACATCGTTTTGGGTACCGCTTTGCAGCGCGGCATCCGGAAGCGCAGCGGCTATCACCTGATCGGAAAGCGCAAAACAGAGCCTTTGTTTTTTCATCGTCCAGAGCTGGAAGCTTCGTGTCTGCGCCGTCGCTGCCGACAGAGAAATACCAGTCAAAGTTTGACGGATCGGAGTACCAGGACATGGCGGCCTGCATCTGGCCTTCAGGGCAGAACAGCTTGTGGCCCTCCGTAACCAGATCCACACCGGCATCGTTTGAAATTTCATAGTAATTTCCGCGATTATAGTATCCGAAGATTCGATACCACACGCCTCCGACGCCGTCCGGCGTACTGTCCCAGGAAAACACGGCGGTTCCTCTTTCACTCCAGAGGGGACCGCACTCCAGATTTAACGCCTGGTAGTGCACTCCGTCCACCGCAAAGGAGTTCTCCTGATAACCCCCTGCCACATACTTCCCCGTATCCACATAGCCTGCATCCATCGACAGATTTCCACCGCGGATCATTCCGAAAAACAGGAGCGGAATACAACAGGTTACAAGTCCCAACGTTAAAAAAACAGAAGCCAGCACGGTATGCAGCTTCTTCACCGGCTGTCCGCGCTTTTTTCGCAGATGGCGAAGGCTCAGATTAACAATGCCAATCACGACGCAGATGCCTCCCAGGGTGAATAAAATCAGCATCAAGCCGAAGGTTAATAAAACTTGCAAAGGAGTACCTCCATATCAGTGAACCGGAAGCGCAGGCAACAGCAGCGCTTCTAATTTTGGTTCTTAGGAACAGTAATATTTTACCATACACGAGCCTTTTGTTAAAGTTCTATTCCCATATCTTCCTGTTGACAAACAGCATACAGGCGAATATAATAACATTATGATTTACTAAATTAGTAAATTACTAAAACTGAAATCGCAGTTCACAGCCCTGTATTGCCAGTCCTGCCAACGACAAGTCTGGCTCTTGGCTGTAAGCTGCAACGATCAAAAGGGGATGAGATGATGAGTACAATTGAAAATAGTGACAGAATCGATGAAATTGTGTTAAGATTTCTGGAGAAGGGAAAGATCAGACAGCTTCCCATAAAGACCACCTATAAGAGATATGTCCTGGAGTATCTGGCTTCGAAGTTTGAGACGGGCAAGGATTATACGGAGGTGGAGGTGAATTCCGTCATCGACGAGTGGCATACTTTTGGAGACTATTTTATATTGAGAAGAGAGCTGATTGACGTGGGGCTGCTGAAGCGTCTGCCCAACGGCTCAAAATATTGGAGGGAGAGATTAGAATGAAAATACCGACGACATTAAAGCACAAACCGGTAATCGTGGGAGAGGATTACGGAAATATTGACGGACGGTCCGCTTACCGGACGGATGTGCAGGGACTTTCCCTGGGGCTTGCCCAGTGGAACGACAGGGGAAAGGTGGATATTTCCGCCAAGGTTTGGCGATATACGGGAGAAAAGTGGTCGAGGCAATCCGAGGAAATGCCGGTGCACCGGGTGCTGGATCTTGCGATATTTCTCTGCGAGGCGGAAAAGTATTTCAGAGAGGCTTACCGGTATGAAAAGCTTTACGATCCGGAAAACCCGGTCATCGATCGGTTGGGCTTGCAGGGAGACGCCATGACAGTCAAAGTCTGTACAGAAAACGAGATGATCGACGAGGATATCAAGACGGTCCGGCAG
>CAMJRV010000524.1 GCA_946408315.1 uncultured Bacillota bacterium
CTGATAAATAGGGTTGACAAATCAAAAAGAATGGTTTATGATAAACTTACTCAAAGAAAAGGGAAATCCGAAGTAAGTGAGTCGCCCCTGAAAACCGGAGGCGAGAGCTGGATCGTTACCTGTTGAAACGAAATGATTAAGGAACATGGATGCTTTAGACGTAATGTCTCCTTCCGAATACCCGAGGGTAAGCCGGAAAACCCCGCATTCTCCAACTTAAAAGGTTCAGATAAACAGGAAGGAACAGAAGAACTCTCAGAAGATCGGCAAAGGGGACGAAATGAAAGGAGGACGTACTCTATTGTGGTACACCTCGAAAAAAGGGTAGACGATTCCATTCGGAAGATTGAGCTACCCTTTTTCCTTGCATGGGAGAGAGCCGAGTCTCTCCCGAAAATCCTCCAAGGAGGCTCCCATAGGGATATAATAGGCACCCGGCTTTCCCACCTGGGGGTAAAAGGGCCGGAAGCCCAGATGGCGGTATAGCTTCTGCTGACGCGTAGTCCCGGATATGACCGCATAGTCATATCCCTGTTCATCACAATGCTCGGACATTCTTTGCATCAGCAGAAAAAAAGCCGGCCCGCCTCGATACTTTTTTTCTACAGAAAGCAGTCTGATCTCGCAGACCCTTCTTTTTGCGGGAAGATAATTCCCGAGGTCCTTTATCTTCTCATCCAGTGAAAACGGCCTCTTCCCCCTCACCGCCATCATGCCGATCAGAGTTTCCCCATCCAGTGCGATGATATAGGTATTCTCTGCATGGAAACGGTCGATAAGTCTGCCATCCTCGTTTTTCTCATGCTGAGGGATCTCCTCTACAAAAGTTCTGTAGTTCAGCCGATGGATCTTTTCAAAATCCGCTTCCGTTTCGGCTATTTTTATCTGAAGACCTGTGCGCAACGTCTCTCTCCCCGCAGCTACAGCAGATCGGGAGCCCGGTGATATGCAATCTCAAGCAGCTTATCCTTATTGATGACGGCTCTCTCATATTTGCCCGAGCAGACAAGCCCCTTCGAGTCGGAAGCCTGAACATCGAGAATGATCGAGTGGCCCTCCACGCTATCCACTTGCAGCTTCAAGGTTATCGTTTCTCCTACAAGAGACGGATGCTCATGGTGAAGCTCGATATTCTTTCCGACCGTGATGTAATCCGCCGGAAGCAGCTTATCCAGCATGTTTGTCGCCCCATCGATAATCATGGCAATGAGGGACGGCGTTGAAACGAGATAATCCAGAGTTCCAGTGCTGGACGAAGGATATGCATCGTTGGACGTCGTATTTTTCGTATAAGTCGCCGTCAGTCCCTTCTTAATTTGGTTCATCATAATAAAATACCTCCTTAATCATTCGCTTTTTCGGTTAGTCCGCTTTCTTTTCTTTCCAATCCAGAGTATGGCGCCAAGCCCCGCAAAAAATGTGATGATACAGGGCGCCGTCTCCGCAGCGCCGGGAAATCCGGGGAAAACCTGCACCAGAGAGCCCAGCATAAATCCGATGATCAGCATATAGGTGAATTGGGGATGGCGCTTCATTTCCCTTTCCAGAATACCGGCAGTCAGGAATATTCCTCCCAGTACGCCTGTCAGCAAGGGAAGAAGATAGAACAGATTGAGCTCCTTAATCGCCATCAGGGTCAGATCATACATCCCCATCATCAGCAGGATATAAGACGCGCTGATACCCGGAAGAATCAGCGCTACGGCAAGGATAAACCCCGCCAGAACCAGCATCAGAATATGATACGGATTAAATCCGGAACTCAACTGGAACACTCCCTCCGGAAGATAAGTGGTGCAAATTCCCAGAAATGCCCCAATCAGCGCTACCGTGATATTGACTGGTTTGATTTTCGAGATTCGGACCTTTCGATAGAGAGGCGGAATGCTTCCCAGGATTGCGCCCAAAAAGAGAAACAGCATCGGCTTGTTCCACAACGTGACCGCAGCAAGCAGCGGTCTTGAGAGCAGAAGAATTCCGAGAGCTCCCGACAGTGTAAACATTCCCAGCAGGAGAGCATTCTCCTTCACGTTGTGCCGGAAGGTGCTGACCGCATGGATCAGCTCGTCATAAATCCCCAGTATGATTGCCATGGTGCCCCCGCTTACGCCCGGCACCAGCATGGATGCGCCGACGAGAAACCCCTTCACTGCCTTTCCTGCGATACTGCTCTTCCCCTTCTCCATAATTACTCCCAATCCAAATACCTATAACCGACAGATTGCAGGACAAACTCCATACGCAATTAAGAAGATTATATCTTAAAACGGGCCTCAGCACAAGAAAAGAGAAAATGTGGCTGTTACAAAATGAAAAAATTTGAGAGCCTGGGACTTCCCAGAAAGGAAAGCAGAAAAAAAGAGAGCTGAGATTCTCACGGAAGCCTTCCTTAGAGAATCTTCGCTCTCTTAAATTATAATGATTCTGTTATTCTTTGCCTGCTTCCGCTTTTTACCGGAAGCCGTTTTAACTTTATACCCGGATCATAAAGCTTATTCTTTGATCGGCTCCAGATGGGCCATGAAATGACGCAGAATCGGCGGTTCCCAGGTGATCCTGTAGCCGTGCTTAATCTCGTGAGCACGCGCTTTGACCGCGATCAGCGCTTCTGCCATAATATCAAAATGAGCCTGGGTGTAGACGCGGCGAGGAATCGCAAGACGCGTAAATTCAAATTCCGCATGCAGCTGCTCCTTCGTATCAGGATCATTTCCCAGCATGTATGATCCGATATCGCAGGAACGGATGCCCGCTTCTTTATAAAGCTCGATGGCAAGGACCTGGCCGGGGAATTCATAATAAGGAATCTGTGGGAACATCGCTTTTGCGTCAACAAATACGCCGTGGCCGCCTACCGGCGCCTGATAAGCAATCCCCGCATCGTCCAGCAGCGCGGCGAGGTATTCCAT
>CAMJRV010000525.1 GCA_946408315.1 uncultured Bacillota bacterium
GCCAAACCAAGAACGAAGGCCGCAGAGGAAGCTTCCGGGAACCAGAGGGGAAGAACAAGAAAAGCGTCGCCAAAGGAAGCGCAGACGGAAGCGGTTGCGTCTTCCGATCGCTCGGTTTCGGCGGGAGCCGCTACCCAGGTTAAGGCACCGGCTGAAGCTCCTGCCCCGGCCAAGACAACGGCCCCGGCAGAGGGTACAGCCCCGGTCAAGACAACGGCCCCAGCAGAGAGTGCTGCTCCGGCCAAAGTCTCACGCCCAACGGAGAGTGCTGCCCCGGCAAAGCCTCAGGCGGCTGCGGATGCTCCGGTCAAGACGACGGCTCCGACCGAAGCCGCTCCCCCGGCCAAGCCACAGGCTGCTGCCGAAGCTCCAGCCAGGACGGCAGGGGAGGAACAGGGAAAGAAAGCCCCGGAAGGTCCGAGAGAAGACAGGCCGGAGGTGGAAGGAATCCTGGAAATCGCCGAGGGCGGATTTGGTTTCCTTCGGTTCCATAATTTCCTGACGAGCGACAAGGATGTTTACGTTTCACCATCTCAAATCCGGAGATTCAACCTAAAAACAGGGGATAAAATCAGAGGAATTACGCGGAGACCCAATGAAGGCGAAAAATTCGGCGCGCTGCTGTATGTCAACACGGTAAACGGAGATGAACCGGGAGTTGCCATCAGAAGACCGGACTTCGACGATTTGACGCCGATTTTCCCGAATCAGAGAATCACGCTGGAAAGCGGCGCGACAGAGCTTTCCATGCGGTTGATCGATCTGGTGGCCCCCATCGGAAAAGGCCAGAGAGGACTGATAGTCGCTCCGCCTAAGGCCGGAAAGACGGTGCTGCTGAAGAAGGTTGCCAACAGTATTGAAAAGATGTATCCCGAAATTGAAATGATCGTGCTGCTCGTCGACGAGCGTCCGGAAGAAGTGACTGACATGCAGCGTTCCATCGGAGGCGAAGTAATTTATTCCACCTTTGACGAACTCCCGCAAAACCATGTCAAAGTTGCGGAAATGGTTCTCGCCAGAGCCCAGCGTCTCGTAGAGCATGGAAAGGACGTCGTCATTCTGCTGGACAGTATCACGAGGCTGGCCAGAGCATATAATCTCGTCATTCCGCCCACCGGCAGGACTTTGTCGGGAGGTCTCGATCCGGGAGCCCTGCATAAGCCCAAAAAGTTTTTCGGTGCGGCGCGTAAGATGGAGGAAGGCGGAAGCATCACGATCCTTGCCACCGCCCTCATCGAAACCGGAAGCAGGATGGATGACGTGATCTTTGAAGAGTTCAAGGGAACCGGAAACATGGAACTCCATCTG
This sequence comes from uncultured Bacillota bacterium, assembly GCA_946408315.1. GTDB lineage: Bacteria > Bacillota > Clostridia > Peptostreptococcales > Anaerovoracaceae > Anoxybacterium. Next base: position 1,309 of record CAMJRV010000525.1, read on the forward strand.
GACCGTAAGCTTTCGGAAAAGAGGATATTCCCCGCCATCAACCTGAACAAGTCGGGTACGAGACGAGAAGATCTGCTCATGAATCAGGATGAGCTGGAAGCCGTCTGGACCATGCGAAGAGCAATGGCGAATATAGGCACTCAGGAGGTCACGGAGAACATCATCGATCAGTTGGCCCACACGAAGACGAATGCCGATTTTATCAAGATCATCAAAAAGACGAAGCTGGAGGCTTAATACCGATACATGGACTTTAAGAAAATTTTCATAAAGAACGCCAACCCGACGAAGGTCGGCGGTCAGGCCGTGCTGGAAGGCATCATGATGAAAGGCGAAGACCGCACTGCCGTAGTGATACGCAAGCCTGACGGAAAACTTCATATTAAGACCGAACTTTTGAAACAATCGGGAAAGCTGAGAAAGATTCCGGTTCTGCGGGGCGTTTTCATCTTTGTCGACTCCCTGGTTACAGGAACGCGGACGCTGATGTATTCCGCGGAGGTGCTGGAAAGCTGTGAGGGCGGTCAAGAGTATGAGAAGGACAGGCTTACCGTCTTTCTGGAACGGAAATTCGGAGAAAAGGGCGCCCTGAACGCCATGCTGTACTTTTCCGTGCTGCTTGCGATCCTGTTCACGGTCGGGATCTTTATCATAGCCCCTACCGCTGTGGTGAGCATATTTAAATATATCACCGTCAACGAGGTGGCGCTGAATCTGATCGAAGGCGTTTTTCGAATCGCACTTTTTGTAGTCTATATCCTGCTCCTTTCAAAGATGAAGGATATCCAGACCGTATTCCGATACCATGGGGCGGAGCACAAATGCATCCACTGCTATGAAAACGAGCTTGAACTGAACCCGGCGAACTGCAAGACATTTGAAACACTGCATCCGAGATGCGGAACGAGCTTTCTCATGTTCGTTATGGTCATCAGCCTGCTCCTGTTTTCCCTGCTTGGCTGGCCGAATCTTCTCTGGAGGATCACGTCCCGACTGCTGCTGATCCCCGTGATCGCAGGACTCTCCTATGAGCTTTTGCGGTGGGCAGGGCGCAGCGATTCTGCCGCGGTAAAGTTCCTGAGCATTCCCGGCCTCCTGTTACAGAAGCTGACCACGAAGGAGCCCGATGAAAAGCAGCTGGAAGTGGCCATCGCCGCGATGAAGGCCGTCCTGGTGCCGGCGGATACGCCAGTGTACGAAGGCGGCTGTGACAGAGAAGGCAGACTGACGCCGGAGGAAAACATATGAGCCTGATTATGAAAGAACTTTTAAAAATCGGGGAATCGGCGCTGGAGAAGGCCGGATGTATGGACCCCCGGATCGATGCGGAGCTGATCATGCGGTTTCTGATGAACTTGAACCGGCAGCAGCTGTTTCTCAAATACCCAGCGATCATCGACGAAAAGACGTGCGAATCCTATTTTAAGCTGATCGACGTCAGGGCGGGGGGGACTCCCGTTCAGTACATAACCGGTGAGCAGGAATTCATGGGAATTTCTTTCAAGGTGAACGAGAGTGTTCTGATCCCCAGACAGGATACGGAAACCCTGGTGGAAGAGATCATAAATGACATTAAGGCCGCGTCCAATCGGAAAAAGG
>CAMJRV010000526.1 GCA_946408315.1 uncultured Bacillota bacterium
AAACGGTACCTCTCAGATATATAAATGATTCGACAAAATTTTAAGTATAATTTAAAATATTTCATACATTAAACCACGAATTTAAACGATTGTCAACCTTTGTAAGGGAAACAGATTCATTTAAAATTAAAGAAATGCGAGTAAATGGAAAGAAATTAATTTAAAATTAAAAAAATATTATATTTTGCAATTGACATCATTTCACGGCGAGCCTATAATGAATTGAAACTTAAAAAGTTAATTTAAAATTAAAAAATGAATTCTGATTAAACTCTTATGGCTACCAAGGAGGGTCAAATCGACATGAAAAAATGGAAGTTTGCAGTATCCAGTGCAAATATAGCGGCGCCTACGGCACCGATTCTTTTGACGGGAAGCATCTGCGACAATCTGGTTCAGGCATCGCAGCTCGGCTACCATGCCGTCGAAGTACATACGCGGGAAACCGCACGTTGGGATTATCCTGCCATTGAAGAGGTTATGAAAAAGCATGAGGTAGGGATTTCCGCCATTGTGACAGGAAAGCTCTGCACGGAGGGCCAAGTAAATCTGATCGATGACATTCCCTATGTCACCCATTTTGCGATGGAAGGAATGAAACAATATATCGAAATGGCGCAGAGGTTCAAAACCGACATCGTGCTGGGCTGGGCCAGGGGAAGAATCCCAGACAAGGGCAACGCCCAGAACTATCTGGACCGTTTGGCCGGCAACCTTCAGATTCTTGACGATTACGCGGGAGAACGCGGCGTATCGATCCATCTGGAGGTAATCAACCGGTATGAAACCAACATCTTTAATACTGCGGCGGAAACGCTGGAGTTTATCAGAAAAAATGAACTGAAGAACTGCTTTGTTCATTTAGACACCTTTCATATGGGAATTGAAGAAGCCGATCCCGTAGCTGCGATCAAGCTCTGCGGCGACAAGCTGGGCTACATGCATTTTGCCGATAATTCCCGCACATATCCAGGCAGCGGGCAGATTGATTTCCGGCCGATTATCCAGGCGTTGGATTCCATCGGATACAAAGGTTATCTTTCGGTTGAATGCCTGCCGAAGCCCGATGGAATAACGGCGGCGCGCATGTCGAGAAGTCATTTGCAGAACTGCGCCTCATCTATTTAACAATTTGTAAATATAGATCATAATCCTCCTCAAGGTTTACTCAGGCCTAAAATTATAAACCTATAATTAAAATATATTTTGAAAGGAAGATCGATATGGAAGAGAAAATCAGAAAGCTGAGCAAGGAAGAAATTCAGGAATTGATGGACAATCGGAAAGAGTATTCCGACTTTATGAAGACCACGGATGAAGGAGCGGTCTACCCGATTCCGAAGCTTGTAGGCGCTTTTCGGAGCATTCTGGTGGACAAGGACACCGCAGGTGCAGAGGACATTACCCTTGGCTTTGCAAAGTTTGAGCCGGGTGCATACCATGAGAAGCACACCCATGACAACTGTGAAGAAGTGGCCTATATGATTTCCGGCAGGCTGGTCGGCGGCGTTTATGACGCAGAGCACGGGGAAGCTAAGGAGATTATCTGGGAGCCGGGCGATGTGCTGTTTGTTCCGCGCGGCGGCACCCACTGGTTCTATAACCCCTTTGATGAGCCCCAGACCCACATATTTATGTATACGCGGCCCAGCCTCGCAACCGCAGGTTACTCCCTCGAGTCTGACGGATTTAAGGAAATCGGCGCCGACGTGGAAAAGCAGCGGAGCGAGAAAGAATAAGTCTGCACTTGAGTCATTCGTTTCAGAGTGAAAGAAATAGGAAAACTGGAGGGAAAATACGAAATGTCCAAATGGAACCTGCCCGCTAAGGGCGGACACATGGAAAAGCCGGACGGCATTTATTACCAAAACATGAACACGAAACAGGTCGAGGAGCGCCTGAAAAAGAACGATATCATTCTGATTCCAGTGGGCTCCACCGAGAACCACGGCCCTTCCGCTCCCTACGGTGAGGATACCTATCTGGATGCCCGTCTGTGTGAGCTGGTTGCGGAAAAGACCGGATGCACGGTAGCGCAGCCGATCTGGTACGGTTCTCACCCTTATCACCACCTGGGCCAGAAGGGTACCGTTATGATTCCGGAAACCGTATTGGCCGACTATCTGGCCTACGTATTCGCAGGCTTCTGGAATACCGGTTTCCGCAAGATGATCGTTGTCAACGGCCACGGTCAGGATTATGTGATCCCTCTTGCCATTCATACGTTCGGAAAGAAATGGCAGGTTCCGGGTATTATCCTGTATACCCACTTTTGGAATTGTGCCGGCAGCGAGATGTTCACCCAGGACAAAGGCGGCCCTTACGAGACTCCGTTTGTCCATGCGGATGAAGTGGAACAGAGCTGGTGTTTGGAATTATTCCCGGAGATGATCAGCATGTCCGATGCCATCAAGGTTGACAAGGCACCTCTGCTGCCTCCCGGTCACATCAACACCTCTTCTGAGGACGGTTCCGGTCCGATCAAGTGGTACAATGCATTTGGCTCCTGCGGCATGGAGTGCATCTGTCAGCCCGAGGGCGTGATCGGCGACGCACGCATGGCGGATGCCAGAAAGGCGGAAGCCGGCGTAGAAAAGACGCTGGATTATCTCGAAAAGCTGGTCAATGACATCCTTGAAAAGTATCCGGCAGGAACGCTCCCGCCGATCGACATGGTGACACAGCGCAGCCGCGAGGAGATCGAAGCTGTCATCAAAGGACCGAGTGAGCCGGGCGGCCGCCATCTCTACACGCTTGCATATTAGTGAGGGTAATTTTATGTTTAAAAAATCAATACATATTGATCTGATCTACACAGAGCTGCCTTATGAACAGCGCTTTGCCGCTGCGAAAAAGGATGGGTTTGACGCCATTGAGTTTTATGTCGAGAATTGGGAAGACAAAG
>CAMJRV010000527.1 GCA_946408315.1 uncultured Bacillota bacterium
TTTATGGATATGATATAATAATAATATTGGGGGGGGATTCAATGAGAGATATGCGGGGACAAGCCCAGGTTATGGCGAATGAGATCCTGGCGAAAATATTACGAAATAAAACAAAGGCGCTGGCCTGGCTGATTCTGATTTCAGCCTTGGCAGCCGGTGTCGTCTTTGTTTTCCATAATTATAGCTGGTACGATACGACGATTGTGAAAATCGATCGGGTTGAAAACACCTTCAATCATGAGGTTGAGAGCAAAAGAGGGGCGGAAAAATATTACGATCAGACCCTTTTTGGAACGGTTATGAACGGTGAGAATAAGGGGAAGCCGGCAACCCTCAGGAATACATTTTCCTCCTCGGGCGTCTTTGATGATCAATATAAAGAGGGAGACGAAGTATTTGTACAGATCGGTTCCAAGGATGGGCAGAGCCTGACGGGACCTATTTTGGGTTTAAAGCGGGACAACATAGCCGCCGTGCTGATTGCCGGATTCATCCTGCTGATTTTATTTACGGCGAAACGGAAAGGGCTGTTCACTTTACTATCCCTTTCGATCAATATCGTCCTATTTGTCTATGCCCTTAACCTGTACGCCCACGGCTACAACATATTATTTTTAAGCAATTGTCTGGCTCTGTTTTTCACCTGCGCTTCCTTGCTGCTCGTGGCGGGGTTCAATAAGAAAACCTTTGCCGCGATCCTGTCGGCTTTGATTTCCATCGGGATTACGATGGTTCTTTTTGAACTTGTCCTGCAGTTTACCGATGGCGTGGACTACGCGTTTATGGAGTATGTAATCAGCCCAAACGATCTTCCGGAAATCTTCTTCTCTCAGATGCTCCTTGGAGGGCTGGGGGCGATTATGGATGTGGCGATTACCGAAGCTTCGGCAATGGATGAGCTGGTGGTAAAAGACAAGGAAATAACGCGTTCCGCCTTGATGCGGTCAGGCCGCGAGGTGGGAAATGATATCATGGGGACGATGATCAATGTGATGCTGTTTACCTACATCTGCGGCAGTATCCCGCTGATTGTCCTTAAGATGAGCAGCGGCATCAGGCTCCACACGATTATATTATGGCATTTGCCGATGGAACTGTACCGGTTTTTGCTGGGGAGTATCGGAATCGTCCTGACGATTCCCGTTTCCCTGCTGGTATTTCTTCTCCTGTTCCGGAGACAGAGGAGGGCAGTGGAATGACGATCGTATTAGCTGTTATTTTAATGATCTTGCTGTATGCCGTAGGCGGAGAGCGGGGAATCATAACATTTGTCTCCCTCTGCTTCAATATTGCAGTGCTGGCAATTTCCATCACGTTTATGGCCTGGGGCTTTGATCCTGTCATCGTGACCTTCTTCGCCAGCCTGCTGATCTGTTATATCACGCTGTTCTATCAAAATGGAAAAAATTCAAAGACGATTGCCTCGTTTTTCTCCGTCGCCATCGTGTTGATTCTTCTGTTCGCCGTCACCTACACGGTCGGCTATGAAGCTCACATCAGGGGCATCAGCGGAATTTTGCAGAGAGAGTCCGACGTATTCGGCCTGTCGCCGGACATCAATATCGATATGTCGAAAATCGCCATTTCCATGATCATTACCGGCCTGATCGGAGCTGCCACGGATACCGCAATCGCCACCTCGTCGGCCATCTATGAGGTGTTTAAGAACAACCGGGGTCTATCTAAAAAAGAGTTGTTTCGTTCCGGCATGAGCATCGGCGGAGATATTCTGGGGACGACTGTCAACACTCTGTACTTCGCATTCATCGGTGAGTCGATGATGCTGTTCCTTTTGTTCCGCCATTACAACTATTCCTTTGCGCAGGTCATCAACTCCAAGGAGTTTTTTCAGGAGTTTCTCAGCATCCTTTTCAGCTGCATCAGTTGTATCATGGTGATTCCCATCGCTGCTGCCATGATCTCCTATATCCTGACGTCTCCGAAAAGGTTGGGAAAGCTTCTTGATGAGGATGAACTGCTGTCGGATCATAAGGATTCTTAAGGGGAGCTTATTATGGGGGTAAAAAGCAGTGCGGTCAATCTTCTGCTGCGGAAATTAAAGATACAAATGCGGAAATTAAAAACACAGAAGAAGCGGCAGCTTTTTGTAAACATCGTCGTGCTCCTTCTCTTGCTGGCAGGGATCGCCGTCGTATTCCATAACTACCAGTGGTATGATAAAACAATCGTTAAAATAGAGAGTACGGAAAATTCGCTGAAGGGCGCCGCCAAAGAAAGCGGCAGGTCGGAAACGTATTTTGACCAGACCATGACCGGTATCGTTATAAACGGAGAGCATCAGGGCGAGAGGGTGGTCCTGTCGAATAAATATTCCTCGTCGGGCTTACTGGACGAACGGTATCAACCCGGCGACGAGGTCTTTGTAAAATTTGAATCGGACGCGGCAGGAAAGCTCAGCGGCACTGTAACCGGATTGAAACGGGATAAATATATGGCGGTTCTTGTCGCACTGTTCGTTTTTCTTCTTTTCCTTGTGACGAAAAGAAGGGGACTTTTCTTTATCGGTTCCCTTGCGGTGAATATCGCCGTCCTGACCTATGCGCTGCATTTGAATTACGAGGGGAAAAACATCCTGATGCTCAGCAACGGCCTCGTGCTTTTCTTTGCCCTCACTTCCTTATGCTTTATAAGCGGGATCCATCGAAAGACCCTGATTGCGGTGCTGTCGACATTGATTTCCCTTGGGTTTACCATGCTGCTGTTTCGGATCGTCATGGCATATGCCGGAGGTGTGGATTATACTTACATGGAGTATATCGCAGGGCAGAACAACCTGTCGGAGCTGTTTCTTTCGCAAATCCTAATCGGAGGACTTGGCGCGATTATGGACGTTGCCGTAACGGAAGCGTCCGCAATCAACGAGTTGGTTGACAAAG
>CAMJRV010000528.1 GCA_946408315.1 uncultured Bacillota bacterium
CAGGAGCCGTATAACCGGCCTCCTTTCTCAAACCCCTCCTGTCCCTCGGCGGCAGCGATGAAGCTCTCGCTGAGGGCGCTGTCCTCCCCGTTATAGTTGAGATTGAACAGGTCCGCATGGCCGATGAGGAAATCGGAATCGCTGAATTTTTCAAGGGCTTTCTCCATGTCCACACTCTGTGAGAGGGTGAACACCGTGTTGGTCAGCACAATACTCAGGGTGAGGCTCAGAATCACCAGTACGGTACGCTTCTTGTTGCGGCCCAGATTTTTAACCGCCATTTTTTCCGGCCTGCCGCCGTCTTTAGAGTCTTTCCGCTTTTTGTCATAGCCCGGATCATTATCCGTGTAGCTTACAGCCTCCACAGGTGATACCCTTGCCGCCATCGTTCCGGGCTTCCGTGTGCTGATGAACACGGTAAGCAGCGCAAAAGCGGCTGCGCCCGCAAAGATCAGAAGATTGGGAGATACGGCCACCGCGCTGCCTGCAAAGCTCGACTGCTCCATCAGCGCCGGTACAAGCGCCTTTCCCACACAGACACGTGCCAGCAATCCGAAGGGAATGCCGATCACCGAAAGAATGAGCGCCTGCCGCCGAATGATGGCGCGGAGCTGCCGGCCGGTGGCGCCGATGGTTTTCAGAAGACCGTAAAAGCGGATGTCACGCAGGACGGAAATCTGAAAAATATTGTAGATAATCAAATAGCCGGTGAACACAAACAGCAGCAGAGCGCAGGCCAGCGCGGTCATCGTTCCCGCGTCCATCTCGATACCCGTTGACAGATAGGCCCAGTTGACGCCCGTTGCCATATAATTCGGCGCATTATCATCCATGGAAAATCCACTTTCCCTCAGAACAGTCTCAAGGTTTTTCTCAATGTTCAGGCTGTTTGTAAATTTGATGTACCCGGTGATAGAGCCCGTCAGGGAATTATCCTCGTAGTAGGAGTTGTACAGTTCATCCATGTGGGCATCCACATAAGCGCGGGAGGTAAATATCTGCCCGATGTTAAAGCCCGGATCACTTTCCCACCAGCCGGCCAGCATGAAATCCCTTGTGACCTTTTCGCCGTGGACACTAAGTTCCAAAGTAAGCGGCGCGCCTACCTCCAGCGGAACACCCAGCAGCTCCAGCGTCTTGGTGTCGGCGATCACTTCATTTTCCGCCCGTGGCTTGTGTCCGCCCGTAGGTTCGGCAAACGTAAATTTCAGCCCAAGATCGTCATAATACCAAAATTCCGTATGCCGCTTGACGAGGGAAACATTGTCCACGCTGTCGCTGAGAATCCGGCAATAGGCCATTTCCTTGATCAACGGATGTATGCTCACGGCATCGTACTGTTCATCGGTCACATATTTAACAGCGGCGTGCCCGTCGCCGCCGGACATGATCATGGATGAGCGCTGCATGCTTTCCACCGCGCCGGACCCCATGGTGAACAGGCTGGTGAATAAAAGTGCAGTGAGTGCAATGGCGATCACGGCGATGATGTTGCGTGTTCTGGCTGCGCGAAAGCTGCTGTCTGCCAGCCTGCGGATCACTTTTTTATTTTTTACTTTGATCATGCTCGCTCACCGCCTATGATTTTTCCGTCCTCGATGCGGATTATGCGGTCTGCGAGCTGGGCCAGCTCTTCGTTGTGGGTGATCATGACGATGGTCTGCCGGAATTTTTCCCCGGTCACTTTCAAGAGGCCGATCACGTCCTGGCTCGTTTTGCTGTCCAGATTACCGGTCGGCTCGTCGGCAAGAATAATGGCGGGCTTTGCGGCCAGCGCCCGTGCAATGGCGACCCGCTGCTGCTGACCGCCGGAGAGCTGGTTCGGCAGATTCTGCAGCTTGCTCTCCAGACCCAGCGTCTGGACGATCTGCGCTACATAGCCTTCATCCGGCTCGTTGCCGTCAAGCTGAATAGGCAGAACAATATTCTCATATACGTTCAATACCGGCACAAGGTTGAAGCTTTGAAACACAAAGCCGATTTTGCGGCGGCGGAAAATCGTCAGTTCCTCGTCTTTCAGGGAAAAGATTTCTTTCCCATCTACGGACACACTTCCGCCGGTCGGCCGGTCGAGACCTCCGAGCATGTGGAGCAGGGTTGATTTACCGCTGCCCGATGTGCCGACGATGGCGACAAATTCTCCGTCCTCTACCGACAGGTCCACGCCATCCAGCGCCCGAACAGCCGTTTCCCCGCCGCCGTAATGCTTTTTCAATTCGGTTGTTTTTAATATCGTCATCCTGATTTCCTCCAAAAGAAAAATCTGTATCACTTCTTCCCGTGATACAGACAGGATAGCAAAACAATCTTTCCACATTCTTTCTCAAATCTAACAGTTTTGAAAGATTCATCTTTTCTCGGCAGGAAGGAAAATGGAAAAGGTGGAACCCTGTCCCGGCCTTGATGCGACCTTGATATACCCGCCTCCGTTTGAAAGGATTTCCCTTGCCAGAAACAGACCGATCCCCACGCCCTCCTGTTCGCTTACCGCTGCAGAGCGGTAAAAGCGGGAGAAGATTCTGCTATGCTCCTCCTCTGCGATACCGATTCCCTCGTCGGTAATATCAATGCGAAAAAACAGCTCATAGGGGATGGCTCTGATTTTGACGGTGCTTTGGCGCGGTGAGTATTTCACCGCGTTGTCAAGGACGTTATATAGCGCTTCAGCCGTCCATTTGGGGTCGTAATAGGCCTTACCCTCAACTGCTTCCACTTGAACGGAGATTTCTTTCGCCTCCGCTTTTGGGCTGATCTGCTCGATGACGGCATCCAGCAGCGCCTGCACATCGCCCTGCTGCGGATTGACCGCGATGATGCCGCTTTCCAGGCGGGAGGTCTTCACAAGGGCTCCGATGAGAAAATCGAGCTTTTCGGCCTGGGC
>CAMJRV010000529.1 GCA_946408315.1 uncultured Bacillota bacterium
GCAGAAAGTTCACCACCGACCGGGAAAGCCTCATCGCCACGCTGACTCTCGGCTACGCCGACGGCTATCCCCGATTTCTCTCGGGAAAGGGACGCGTGATCGTAAACGGGGTCTATGCCCCTGTGGCAGGAAACATCTGCATGGACCAGTGCATGATCGATGTGACCGACGTCCCCGGCGTAAAGCTTGGAGACGAGGCGGTCCTCATGGGAAGCCAGGGAGGCCTGTCCATTCTCGCCGATGAGATCGGAGAGAAGACAGGAACCATCAATTACGAAATCGTATGTGCTTTCGGCCAGAGACTGCCGAAGATCTATGTCAGGTAAAGAGCAGGCCCCGAAGATTTATGTCAGATAGAGAGTCTTTCCCAAATGGCTGAGACCGATTTTCTCCATAAAGATACCCGCCGTTTCGGCGGGTTTTTTGATTGCTTTCGTCTTGTTTCCACTCAATATCCGTATCATTGACGATAAAATCTTTCCAGCCCCATACCCATTCCCAATGGGAATTTTAATGGGAAACGAGGGCAAAATGCCTGAAAATTCCCATTGACAGTGAAAATTACTGCAAATCCGTCTCACCGTCCGCCTCGCTGCAAAAAGCGTAGGTTCCCTTCTGCTTATTCTTGCAGTAGTAAAGCGCCCGGTCCGCCGCCTCGTAAAGCTCTTCGTAGGTGGCTCCGTCCATATCGTACTGGGAGATTCCGACGCTGGAGGAGACATCGATCGTGATGTTTTCATCGAGTTCGTAATTCCGGAACATCCGGCAGATTTTCGCAGCCTTGCTGCCGATCAGATCCGGATCATCCGCGTCCTTCATCAGAATCATGAATTCGTCGCCGCCGATGCGCCCTTTGATATCGTCGGCCCGGAAAAGATGATTCAGCTCGATGCCCATGGCGGAGAGAACCGCGTCGCCGACCAGATGGCCGTAACAATCGTTGATTTCTTTAAAATTATCTATATCGATGACCATCATCGCATGCTTTCCATGCCTTCCGTCTCCGCTGAGAAAATCCTTGATCATATTCGCCGTGGTCTGTTTGTTGTAAACTCCGGTGGCGGTATCCGTAGCGGCCATCTGCTTCAAATGCTGTATTTCCTTTTTCTTTTCATCGATATTGACAATCTTTCCGATAACTTTCGCGAGTCTTCCGTCCCGGTCAAAGACGCCGAGCATATAGACGCGGGCCCACAGATATTTTCCTTCCGAATCGATGATCCGCACCTCCGTCTCCGCAAGCTTTCTGTCCTGCCGCATCCTTTCATAGAGCTCAACAAAACGGGAGATATCGTCGGGATGGATATAATCATACTCCAGTGAGCCCAGAAATCCTGTCTTCGTCGGCTCGTATCCAAAGGTTTTACGGAAGTTGTCCGTATGAAAATACGTTTTATCCAGGGTGTCATACTCGAAGATGATATCGTCGGTCTGCTCCATGATCATCCGGTAGCTCTCATCGCTGATGGACTCGATCTCCATCCTTCTTTCCAGCCTCCTGAAGCTTTGATTCCTCATATAGACAAGATATACGGCAACGGCCATGATTATGATCAGAAGATAAAGAAAAGCGGGTATGATCTCGTCATAGATGCTCTTGGACTGAGCCTCGGCAACGGAGGAACCCGTCAGAGTGATGAGATACCAGTCATGAAAATCGATGGGCGCGTAACTGATATAGATTCCCTGATTGCCCAGCTTATATTCGATCGTATCAAGGCGGCCGTTTTCGATATCGCCCCGCAGCTTCATCCCTTCCTTCCCTTCCAGAGACCAACCTCTGGAAAGGCTTTCCATGGCGCTGGAAAACACTTCGTCCGCTCCGCAGCTTTTGGAATGAAAGATAATATTTCCGTTCTTGTCGGCCACGTAAGAGCAGCCGTTCCAGTCCATCGTGTCCGGAATCAGGAAGCCCTTAAAGAACGCTTCGTCAAAAAATGCCACCAGCACCCCGGCCGTTCCGCCTCGATCAATGGGAACCGCATGCATATTGATCGTTTTATCGTTTACCTTCCGGGAGGGGCTTTCGGAAATTTCGGACCTTCCTGCCATGATTCTGTCGATGTCGTTCGAGTCGACTGACAGCAGAAGTCTCGCTCCATTGATTCCCTCGCCGGAGAGCGTGTCTTTCCCGCCATTTTCTCCGCTGGAGACCGGGGTGAAGGTCAGCCTGCCGTCATTCAGCACAACGCCCAGACTGATAAAACTGCTGCTTCGCGCCTCCGCCTGAAGCATGGCGTTGATTTTTTCCAGGGAGAGCCCTTCAGAGCTCCCCACCATCCTTGCAATGACGTTCAGCGTCTGCAGGTTGGTATGAATTTCGTTTGAAATGATCCCTGCGTTCTGAAGAGATATTTTGGACAGATATACCTTGCTGATATCGGAAATCTTTTGGTCCATATATCTGAAATGCCCCAGGAAGATCGCGAGGATAGAAATCAGGCACAAAGTTGCGATAATATATTTAACAAAAAAACCTTTTTTATGGTCTGGTATCTTTCGTTCCAAATATCCGACCCCCCTTAAAGCTCGCTCCGACTGTTATCCCCATTTTATTCCAAACTTCTGCAAAAGTCAAACAGCTGTCGGAAATTTCTGATATTTTAATCCTTTTCCTTGGAAAAATTCAATATTTTGTCGAATGATATGTGAGACAGAAAAAAAACACTAGCTCTCCCCGCTTTTTTGTGATAAAGTTACGGACCGATTTTTTTCTGCGGATATAATAGAGGTATAAGAATAATGGACCCCTGATTCCAATCGTCTGTTATATTGTTTTTTTATTAGGAAGGAGATAGATAAAATGAGAGCAATAACGATTACGAAGGACAATTTTGAGTCCGAAGTCCTGAAGTCCGATAAGCCTGTAC
>CAMJRV010000530.1 GCA_946408315.1 uncultured Bacillota bacterium
GATTATAATTGGCGGGATAGCTCGCTGTACTGCTTGTAACGCTTCTCATAAAATCCTCCTTAAGAATTACCTCAATATCTCCAATTAAGGTATCGGCTGACAAATATAAATCTTAAGATAAAATATCAAAGAACCGCAAAACAAATGCAAGAATATTTGCACTGTTTTGAAATCTATGATATGCTGTTGGCACGAAATAGGAGGAGGGAGTTCCTATGAAAGTCAGAGAGTATGAATATATCATGCAGAAAGTCTTGCAGGTCGTCGATGAGGGAGTCCATGTTCTGGACAGCGAAGGGAATACGATCATCTACAACGATGCGATGGCCCGCCTGGAAAAGATGCAGAGAAAAGGCGTCTTAAAGCGCCCTTTTACGGAAGTATTTCTGAACATGAGCGAAGAGGAAAGCACGCTGCTGCAGGCGCTCCATCACAAAAAAGTGACGCTGAACAAGCAGCAGACCTATCTGAACCGGGACGGAAAGGTAATCAACGCCATCAACAGCACCATTCCTGTTATTTACGAGGGCAGGGTGATTGCGGCGATAGAAGTCTCAAAGGATGTTACCGATATCAGAAAAATGTCCAATACGATACTCGATCTACATAAGGAAAAGCTGGAACCGGAGAAGATAAAGGCGCAGCGTATCCGGAAATACAGCTTCAGCAGCCTGATCGGACAGAACAAGCGGTTTGTGGAAACGATTGAGACCGCAAGAAAGGCGGCGAAGAGCACTGCGTCCGTATTGCTTTACGGGGAGACGGGGACGGGAAAGGAACTGATCGCCCAGAGCATACATTATGACAGCGACAGGAGAGAGAAGCCGTTCCTGGCGCAGAACTGCGCGGCTCTGCCGGAAAGCCTGCTGGAAGGCATCCTCTTTGGTACGGCCAAGGGAGGATTTACCGGGGCCATCGACAGGGAAGGCCTGTTTGAGCAGGCCGATGGGGGCACCCTGCTGCTGGATGAAATCAGCGCCATGCCCTATGAGCTGCAGGGAAAGCTGCTGAGAGTTCTGCAGGAGGACTACCTGCGCCGGGTGGGAGGCACCGAGGATATTCCCATCGACGTGAGGATCATCGCCACCATCAACGAAAGGCCGGAGCACCTTATCCAGAGCGGAAAGCTCAGAAAGGATCTGTATTACAGGCTCAACATCATCAGCATCGACCTGCCGCCGCTACGGGAAAAGAAGGATGATATCCTCCTGCTGGGGAATAAGTTTATTGAAAAATATAATAAGAGATACGGGAAAAGAGTCCTGGGGCTTTCGGAAGGCGCGAAGGAAAAGCTTCTCCATTACGATTACCCCGGCAATGTCAGAGAGTTGGAAAACATCATTATGGCAGCGATCTCCATGGTAGACGAGGAGCAGGTTCTGACGGAAAAGCACATCCTGATCAACAATGAGGACAAGGACGTGACAAAAGGAACCTATGATTTCAGCCAGGTGGGCATGGATTGGTATTTGGATAACATGGAGAAGGAAATGATAACCCTTGCCCTTGCCAAGCATGCAGGAAATATTTCCAAATCGGCGGAATACCTGAAAATAAAGCGCCAGACGCTGCAGCATAAAATGAAGAAACACCAGCTCTAGATGCAAATTTTTGGGCGTCATGGTGCAAATATATTGGCAATTTAGACGAAAATAGCGAAGCATAAAGACGGGTCTCGATCAGGACCCGTCTTTTCTTTTGAGTAACGGAGTAAACCCAGCAAAAAGTAATGCGGTTTCACAGAAACCCCGAATCTCTTTTGGCGGGGTATTTTTTGGCATATAAATTGCTTAAGTATTATATACCGCTGCCATGATATACCGTGTGAACGTATATCATCGGCGGGCCGTCTCATACTATGGACAGACGGACTTGGATCTAATCATTATTTTATAAAAAAAGATAAGAGAAGGAGAGAAGAAAATGGAAAATGTAAAAGTAATCATCTGGGGTCTTGGTGCAATGGGCAGCGGCATGGCCGATATGCTTCTCAAGAAAAAGGGCGTTGATATCGTCGGTGCTGTCGGAAGAGGCGCCAAAGTAGGCAAGAGCATGTACGATTTCATTGAAACCCCAAGAGGCGACAGACCTGACGTCATTATTGGAACTCCGGAAGATGTTATAAAGGAAAAGGCGGCTGACGTCGTGCTGTGCTGCACCGATTCCTTCACGAAGACTGCTTTTGACAGACTGAAGTTCTGTCTGGAAAAGAAGATCAACGTCGTATCCAGCGCAGAAGAGATGGCTTATCCTCAGGCTCAGTCGCCGGAAGAAGCTGCAGAGCTTGACCGGATCGCGAAAGAAAACGGCGTTTCCATCATCGGAACAGGAATTAATCCCGGACTGATCATGGACTTGCTGGTCGTCGTAATGACCGGATGCTGCGAGACGGTAGAACACATTACTTCAAGAAGAGTAAACAGCCTGTCTCCTTTCGGACCGGTTGTAATGGAAGAACAGGGAATCGGAGTTACGAAGGAAGAGTTTGAAACGAAGCACCTGTCCGGTCACGTCGGCTTTGCAGAGTCCGTTCGGATGATCTCCGACGCTATCGGCTGGAAGCTTGACAAGATGGAACAGTCCATGGCTCCGATCATGACCGACGTTGACAGAAAGTCCAAATATGGATTTGCAAAGGCCGGCAATGTAGCAGGCGTAGACATGAGAGCAAAAGGCTGGGTTGACGGAGAAGTCAAGATCGAAATGGAACATCCGCAGCAGATCGAGCCGGAGCAGGTCGGCGTACAGACCGGAGACTATGTCATCATCAAAGGAACTCCGAACATCAACATGGTCAACAGCCCTGAGGTTCCCGGCGGCATCGGAACGATTGCGATGTGCGTCAACACGATCCCGAAC
>CAMJRV010000531.1 GCA_946408315.1 uncultured Bacillota bacterium
TCACCTCCATTGGATCGCTGGCCGGACTGATCCGCGATGATCTTGGGGTATCAAACGGCTTTGTGGGATTTATTACGACGCTGCCATTGATCATCTTTGCCGTCTGTTCTCCCTTCGTGTCGAAGGTCAGCGCTCGCTTTGGCATCGGAAAAACGATGATGACGGGTCTGCTCGCCATCGTGGCGGGAGGAATCCTGCGGGGCTATACCGGCACCGCCGGCCTGCTCGTCGGGACGGCCCTGATCGGGGTGGGGATATCGGCTGCAAATGTTTTGATCCCCAGCATCGTGAAGCTGAAATTTCCGGAACGGATCGGTATCGTAACGAGTCTTTATATCACCGCCATGGCTGTCTTTGCTTCGGTGGGAGCTGGGGGAAGCTATCCCTTAGCCATGACCGGGCTGGGATGGGGTACCGCTTCTGCGGTATGGGCCGGCGTCGCGCTGTTGGCCGTCTTTGCCTGGCTTCCCCAAAGAAAGCTGGGGGCCCATACAGAGACCATGGAGCGAAAAGCCGTTCGGAGTTCCTCTTCAGGGAGCATTTGGAAATCGCCTCTGGCCTGGTACCTCACTCTGTTTTTCGGGATGCAGTCCCTGAATTTTTATTCCTTGACCGCATGGCTGCCTTCCATCCTGCAAGGCTACGGGATGGCTCCCGATACGGCCGGATATATGGCGCTCTGGTTCCAGTTGGTCGGAACTCCTTCTTCTTTCCTCGCCCCGATCCTGGCGGCCAGAATGCGCAATCAGAGGACCATTGTGAACGGAATCTGCATCTCATATTTTCTGGGGCTAGTCCTCCTTGTGACATTCCATTCGACCCTTGCCGTCCTGATTGCCCTTTTCTTTCTGGCCAACGGGGGAGCCGCCAGCTTTAGCTGGATCATGGCGATGTTCAGCCTGAAATCGGCCGACGCCGAAGAAGCTATCTCTTTGGCCGGTATGTCCCAGTCCGTGGGCTACCTGCTTTCGGCAATCGGGCCTACCCTCTGCGGCGTGATCTTTGACGCGTTCGGAGCCTGGAGTCTGGTGTTCGTCCTTTTCTTCGCAATGACGGCTGTCATGGCCGCCGCGGGAATACTGGCGTCAAAAAAGGAGAAGCTATTTCCATAATATGATAACTATGCTATACTATTATGATAATTTTAGCTGCCGGGTCCCATCCGACCCGGAGCGCGAAAGGAAGAGATGAGAATGACAAAGAAAACCTATTACATTTCAACACCCATCTATTATCCCAGCTCAAACCTCCATATCGGGCACACGTACTGCACCGTAATGGCGGACGCTATGGCACGGTTCAAGCGGCTGACAGGGTATGATGTGATGTTCCTGACCGGAACGGACGAGCATGGGCAGAAAATCCAGAAGGTGGCTGACGAAAAGGGGATGTCGCCTCAGCAGCACGTCGATGAAATTGTAGAAGGGATCAAAGAGCTGTGGAAGACCATGGAAATCTCTTATGACGACTTTATCAGAACGACAGAGCCTCGCCATGTCAAGAGGGTTCAGGATATATTCATGAAGATGTACGAAAAGGGAGACATCTACAAGGGAGAATATGAGGGCTGGTACTGCACGCCCTGTGAGGCGTTCTGGACGGAAACCCAGACTGTGGACGGCAAGTGCCCCGATTGCGGGCGCCCGGTGGAGAAGGCCAAGGAGTCGGCGTATTTCTTTAAGCTTTCCGAATATCAGGACAGGCTCATCGATCTGTTTGAAAACAATCCCGAGTTCCTGCAGCCCGATACTCGGAGAAACGAAATGCTGAGCTTTGCGCGTCAGGGTCTTGAGGACCTCTGTATTTCCAGATCCTCTTTCAGTTGGGGCATTCCGGTGCCTATCGACGAAAAGCACGTCATCTACGTTTGGCTTGACGCACTTTCCAACTATATCACCGCCCTCGGCTATCCCGACGAGCCGGAAAAGTATGACAAATACTGGCCGGCGGACGTCCACCTCGTGGGAAAGGAAATCGGCCGGTTCCATTCCATCATCTGGCCCGCCATGCTGATGTCCCTCGATATCCCGCTGCCGAAAAAGGTGCTGGGCCACGGCTGGATCCTGCTGGAAGGCGGCAAGATGTCGAAATCGAGAGGGAATATCGTCGATCCTGTCAAGCTCATCGAGCGGTACGGCGTCGATGCGCTGAAATATTTCCTGCTCAGAGAATATACCTTCGGCCAGGACGGCCTGTATACCAATGAGGTGATGCTGAACCGCATGAACTTCGACCTGGCAAACGATCTGGGCAATCTTGTGAGCAGAACCGTAGCGATGATAGAAAAATATAACGGCGGCAGTCTGCCCCAAGCTAAGGTTGAAGGGGAATTTGACGCCGATCTGAAGGCGGTCGCCCTGGGCGCCGCGGCGAAGGTGGAAGCCTATATGGATAAATTCAGCTTCAGCCAGGCTTTGGAAGAGATCTGGGTCGTCATCAGAAGGACCAATAAATATATCGACGAAACGATGCCCTGGGTTCTGGCCAAGGACGAAGCCACGAAGGATCGGCTGGATACGGTGCTCCACAACCTTGCGGAAGCGCTCCGTATCGTATCTGTCCTGATCTATCCGTTCATGCATACGACTTCCGCCAAGATCAGAAAGCAGCTCGGGATCTGGTATGCCGATGTCGCTTGGGAGGATGCGTTTGTATTTGATATGCTGGGCGGCGAGACGGTGAAGAAGGGGGATGCGATCTTCCCGAGACTCGACATCGAGAAGGAGCTTGCCGAGCTGGCGGCCCTGAAGGGTGAAACGGATGAGCCGGAAGTACCCCCGACGGAATTCAAACCGGAAATCACCATCGACGATTTTGAAAAGATCGACTTGAAAGTAGGAGAAATCCTGGACTGCAAGA
>CAMJRV010000532.1 GCA_946408315.1 uncultured Bacillota bacterium
CCTTTTGATACACGTCTTCCTGAAAAAGCTTCCTTGTCATCCCTCGTCATCCTTTCGTCTTTCTATTGTCATTACCTAAAATTAATTATTTAACAACCGCAAAGTAATTATAAAAATTATAGCACTTTTTGTTGGCACGCGATATAATAAAATCAAATAATACTGCATTCCGCCCCTTCATATACATTAACAGGGAGGGGACGGCAATGAAAGTTAAAATATTCAGCAAACCATTCAGGTGGAAGGTCGCTTTGGTCGTTTTGGCCTCGATGGCCATTATCGCCGTGAAACCGGTATATGACAACGTGATTACCGGCGTATCGGGAATCACGGAATCG
Organism: uncultured Bacillota bacterium; assembly: GCA_946408315.1. Lineage (GTDB taxonomy): Bacteria > Bacillota > Clostridia > Peptostreptococcales > Anaerovoracaceae > Anoxybacterium. Next base: position 339 of record CAMJRV010000532.1, read on the forward strand.
GACGTTATCCTCATCGACCCCGGACATGGGGGGATGGACGGAGGAGCGTCCAGTGACGCCGGCGTTACGGAAAAGGATATCAATCTCGCCATCGGCTTATATATCAAAGAGCTTGCCGAGGCGGACGGCTGGAAGGTCGTTATGACGAGAGAATCGGATATCGCCTTGGGAGATACGGAAAGCAAAACGATACGCGGTAAGAAGACGGCGGATCTGATCGCGCGGAAAGACATGATCCGGGATGTTCAGCCTACGGTGGCTGTCAGCATCCATTTGAACAGCTTCAAACAGGATCGCTCTGTCCGGGGCGCCCAGACCTTTTATCCGACAGGACCGGGAGAGAAGGCGATTCTCGAGGAGAGTAAAAAGTTTGCGGAAATCGTTCAGGAAGAGCTGGTCAAGGGGATCGCAGACGGAACAGACAGGACCGCCCTTGGGAAAAGCGGCGTGCTGATGCTGAAAAATCCGCCGTCGCCCGTCGTGATCATAGAATGCGGATTTCTTTCCAATCCGGAGGAAGCGTCCCTGCTGGAGCAGGAGGAGTATCAGCGAAAGCTTGCAAAATGCATCTATGACGGGATTCTGATCTATACCGACAGGCAGCCGCGAACGCCTATGAAAACCGTCGACAGCAGAGGCTGAACCGGGTTTTCGATATTCCTGGGGGAATCTGTGGATAAGTTGGGGATTGACTTTTTGAGGTGAATCGGAAAACGCTGAAAAATACAGGTTTATGAGGCGGATTTTTATCCACAACCACCCTTGGATAAAATTGTATACAATCTCGAAAAGCCTTGTGGATAAGCACGAAAAACTTATATTTTCACCACTTTTGGGTTGTTGAAAAAAATTCGCCTGATGACAAACATTAGTTTACATAATATGTACGAAAGGAAAAAACCATGCTGAAGGAAAAGAGTTTTTATAAGGAGGGTCTTCCCGTCAATGTTATAACGGCAAATATTATGGAGTATCCGATCCACTTTCACGACGATATCGAAGTGGTCTATGTCCTTGACGGATCGGTAGGGCTGAAAAACGGCTACTATTCCTATGTCCTGAACCAGGGGGATATTTTTATCATCAACGACAGGGAAATTCACAGCTTCTACCACACGGACCAGCCCAATATGGTCATGATGCTGCAGATGGATCTTTCCTTTTTCTCAAAATATTACGGCAACCTGAAGAACAGCTTTTTTGTTACGGATATGAAAGATGAGAGCGATGAAAACCTGGAAGCCCTGCGGGGCATCCTGGGACACATCATGCTGGACATCCTCGATAAGGGCTACGGTTATGAATATAAGGTGATTGAGGGCACCCACAATCTGCTCGCCAACCTGCTTGCCAATTTTCAGTATTTTACCATGGAAGACGGAAAGTTTGTCAACGAGGCGAAAAACATCGGAAACAAGGTTCTTGCCGGAAGGCTGAACCGTATCACGGATTACATGTATGAAAACTATTCGAGAAGGCTCACCCTGAATGAAATCGCAGACCAGGAGCATCTCAGCATCTACTACCTGTCTCACGTCATCAAGGAGGCGACGGGCCTCAGTTTTCAGGAGCTTCTCAGCTTTATCCGGGTTGAGGAATCGGAAAAACTGCTGCTGGGGACGAATAAAAAGATCGGCGCCATTTCGGAGGAGTCGGGGTTTTCCGCCATCCGGTATTATATCAAATATTTTACGAAATGGTTTGGCATGCATCCTCTGGAGTATCGGAAGAAGTATACGGGCAATGTGAGCAGCCGGGAGATCCATGCGAAGTATACCCTGTCGAAGCCGGATGAGATCAAGAAGGCGGTCAAAAATCAGACGAAGGACGTCTTTGTGACGGAAGCTCAGGAAAAGACGTCCGCGCTGACCATTGTCTCGCTGGATCTGGACCAGCCTAAAAAGCTGAGCCGACAGCTGGACGGAGGAATTGAATCGCTGCTCGAAAAAAGCGGCATGCAGCCGGCGGCCTTCGCTTACAAGATGCTGACGGCGCTGAACGAGCACGTGATCATGGAGGAGGAGAATTACATCATATCAAAATCTCACAAAAGCAGCCTGGACAAGGAGTCCTTCAGCATCCTTTTCTATAACAACACGGACAAGATCAGGAAAATTGCAGAGCGGGACCTTTCTCTGGAGGAAACTTTGGACGAGCTTCGGGGTTTTGACGACCGGTCCGAGCTCCTGATCAAAATATCGGGCATATCGGGAGAATACAAAATGAGCCGGTATAAATTCTCCAAGGACAATATTCTCATGAGCTACAAAGTAAAGCTGGGAAATTCCCATTCTATCCCGAAAAGGGAGAAACTTACCAACCGCTGGGCCATGACGCCTACCGTCAGCTTTTCCACCGTTGCAGCCGTAGATACGCTGAGTATCCAGTCCCATTTGACGGGATTCGGCGCCGAACTGATCCTCATCGATCACGTTCGTGATTAGTTTGTGGTTTTTGCCTGAAAACGGAGCGAAAACAGCAAACTAGTACATTATTTCAGCAAACACATAGTTGAATAT
>CAMJRV010000533.1 GCA_946408315.1 uncultured Bacillota bacterium
TATGCATCCCGTTCACAATATGGCCAACAATTTGGTCTATTCCGCCTCCGGCAGCGACGTGCTGCTCACCATGGTGGACGGAAAAGTCCTGTACAAGGACGGAGAATACTTGACGATCGATATGGAAAAAACAATTTATGAAGCAGAAAAATCTACGAGTCGAATTTTGGGAGAGCTGAAATAGATGGCAAAAAAATCGTTTATGCAAGGCGCTGTGGTTCTTGGGATCGCAGGGATTATCATTAAAATAATGGGGGCGTTCTTCCGGATTCCCCTTGCAAATCTGATCGGTGACGAAGGGATGGGCTATTATCAGACGGCCTATCCTATTTATGTCCTTTTTCTGACGCTGGCAACGGCCGGAATTCCTATCGCCATCTCAAAGATGGTATCGGAACGGATCGCCGTCGACCACCATTACGAGGCGTACCGGGTGTTCCGGGTATCCTTTGTCCTGCTCTTTTCCATCGGAATCTGTTCCTCAGCCATTCTATTTTTCGGAGCAGGCCCGATTGTGAATGCGTTGAAAAACCCCGGGGCAAAATACGCCATGATGGCCATTGCTCCTGCGCTGCTGTTCGTGCCGATTATGGCGGCGTACAGAGGATATTTCCAGGGAATGCAGGATATGAAGCCTACGGCGACCTCTCAGGTGGTGGAGCAGTTTTTCCGGGTTGCAGCCGGCCTGAGCCTGGCTTACCTTCTCGTTCGAGACGGTAAAGACTTTGCGGCCGCCGGTGCTTCCTTCGGGGCGACGGCAGGTTCCGTGACCGGGCTTCTTGCTGTTGCAGGAATCTACTATTATAAAAGAAACGCTCTTCGGGGTGACGTGGAGAGAACGCGTCGCGCCAGCACGGAAACGAGCAGCGAAATCCTTGCCAAGATATTCATGATTGCCGTTCCGGTAACGATAGGAGCCGCCATCATGCCCATCATGAACGCCATCGATGTGGGGATCGTCATGCGCAGGCTCCAGGAAACGGGATGGACGGAGGCTGCGGCTGTCGGCCTTTATGGCCAATTGACCGGTATGGCAGGACCGCTGATCAACTTTCCGCAGGTGCTGACTCAGGCAATCGCTATGAGCCTGGTTCCGGCGATTGCGGCCGCATATAAGCAGAAGGACATAGCCTTTCTCAATTACAACGTAAGGCTGGGAATCCGGACAGCAATCCTGATCGGACTGCCCTGCGCCCTTGGGCTGATGACTCTTTCGGAACCGATCATGCTGCTGCTTTTCCCCCTTCAGAAAGCAAGCGCCGTGAGTGCGGCGCCGTGCCTGTTCGTCATGGCCTTCGGCGTGATTTTTCTTTCTACGGTACAGACGCTGACCGGCGTTCTGCAAGGTCTTGGCAAGCCGATGGTTCCGGTGATCAATCTGTTCATCGGGGCGATCGTAAAGGTGATCCTGACCTATATGCTCACAGGAGTCGCCAGCATTAACATAAAGGGAGCCGCCATCGGAACGGTTGCGGCGTACATCGTCGCGTCGACGCTGAATATCATCGCGGTGAAAAGATATACCGGGGTAAAATTCGACGTCATGCTCACCTTCATCAAGCCGGTAGCTTCCGCCCTCGTCATGAGTGCGGTCGTTTGGATCAGCTACAGAGTTCTCTTTGGATTCTTCGGCAACGCGTTGGCCGCAATGATCGCAATTCTGATTGGAGCCGCCGTATACGCGTTCATGCTGTTCGTGACCAAATCTATCAAAAAAGAAGAGCTGAGAGCCCTCCCGAAAGGCGGAAAGATCCTGAACCTGATGAATAAATTTAAAAGATAATATCCGAAAGAAGAGATAATTTCCAAAGAAAAGGTAATAGTATGAGAGAAGAATACGCAAAATACTATGAGGAAGGAAAAACGGCGGAAGAAGCCGTGAAGAGGCTTGTCGACATCATCGCACTGCTTCGCAGTGAGGAAGGCTGTTCCTGGGATAAGGTTCAAACCCATAAGAGCATCCGTTCCTGTCTCGTTGAAGAAGCCTACGAGGCAGCAGATGCAATCGATAACGAGGATTTTGACAATCTGGAAGAGGAGCTGGGCGACGTGCTGCTGCAGGTGGTCTTTCACGGCGATCTGGGCGGTGCGGCGCATAAATTTGATCTGCGCAGTATTGCCAACCGGGAATGCGAAAAAATGATCCGCAGACATCCTCATGTTTTTTTAAACAAAAATTCAGAAAGTATTGACAAAGTCCTTGAAAAATGGGAAAATGTGAAAAGAAAAGAAAGGGGAACCTCGACGCAGACTGATTCTATGCTGGACATACCTAAGGCATTGCCGGCTTTGATCCGAAGTTACAAGGTGCAAAAGAAGGCGGCCGAAGTAGGATTCGATTGGGATGATGTGAGTGGGGCGTTCTCGAAAGTAGAAGAGGAGACGAATGAGCTCCTTGCGATTTATCAGGGAGACGACAAAGCCAGCATCATGGAAGAAGTCGGCGACCTATTGTTCGCGGTTGTGAATGTGGCCAGGTTTCTGGGTGTCAATCCGGAAGAGGCTTTGAACTTTACTTCATCTAAGTTTATTGATAGATTTGGTTATATTGAAACGGCGGCCAGCCTTCAAGGAAAACGGTTGGAAGACATGAGTCTTGAAGAAATGGACAAGCTATGGGAAGAGGCGAAAGTCAGAAGCCGGGACCCAGATAAACGAAAATGAGGTAAAGCGAAGTGTTTCACTTCAAACCCAAAATTTTTAACAAATTAAAGGAGGTTATGTTCGGTGAATAAAGCAGAATTAGTTGCTAGTGTAGCAGAAAAAACAGGTTTTACAAAGAAGGATGCTGAGGTTGCAGTAAATGCATTCGTTGCAAGCGTTGAGGCTGCTCTTGTTAAAGGAGATAAAGTACAG